>MUIA01000037.1 GCA_002084115.1 Oceanospirillales bacterium LUC14_002_19_P2
ATTGTACAGCGTCTGCTCGCTGATACCTTCCTCCCTGGCTACATCCGGAACAGAACGATTATGTGGAGGTAACAGTTTTTGTAAAACAGCTGTTCTCCGCTCCCCTGAATAACGAGGCATATTCAACGTCCATCGCCCACTGCTTGATCTTTATTGGTTAATCAGTAAGCGGGACAACTATCCTGACACAGTGGGACCTGCTCAGCTGCCTGATTTGCACACCATGGATACTGAAACACGTCCTGGATGGACTCAAGACTCAACGTATAGGTCAGCACCTGATCCGAGGGCTGGCAGGCTGGGCCTGTTTCTATACCTATTATCTGGCACAGGCTCATACGCCTTTGGTGGATGCTGTCCTGCTGCGAAATGCAGCACCCCTCTGGGTGCCGTTGGTTGTGCTCTGCTGGAGCCGGATTATGGTGCCACGCAACCGGTGGCTTCCGATGGGTATCGGTTTTATCGGTGTTATTTTGGTCTTACAGCCGGGTAACGATGCCATTGGCTCATGGCATATTGTCGGCGCGTTATCCGGGCTGACGCTTGCTATTTCGATGGTTGGCACGCGCAGGCTTTTTGAAACAGAACCCACCCAGAGAATCCTCTTTTATTATTTTTTCATTTCATTTCTGACCAGCGTCCCGCTGGCTGCACATGGCTGGCAACCCATTGCCGCCAATGACTGGCCATTGATGTTTTTTGTCGGTTTTTCCATTTACCTGCTGATGTTCTTCTATACCAAGGCATACAGCTACGCACCTGCCAGCCTGGTGTCGCCCCTGACGTATTTCAGCGTGGTTTTTGCCGGGCTGCTTGGCTGGCTGATCTGGGGTGACAAACCCAGCTTGCTGAGCCTTACCGGCATGAGCCTGGTTATCGTTGGAGGATTGTTGACCGTTCCTCTAGGCAAAAACCAAACATCCGTTAGTCGATAGCCGATTGGCACAGGAATAGACACTGAATAGCTCAAATCACCTTGGCAGCTTCCAACAATGGGATAGCACCTGTAAACTTAGCGATTTTGCAGGAAACGCGACAAGGAATGACTACTCACCAATACATTATCGCTTGGGCCGTCTATCTGGTTGGTGCTCTGGGCTGTCTGGCTGTCTGGTGGCGCATGACCCGCCCCTTCGGACAAGGCTTTCCACGCCGCTTTCTCCGCCTGATCGCCGCATTTGCGATCTTGACACCAGCTATCTCAAACCCGGGTATGAGCTTTATGGGTCCTGCCCTGCTGGTCTGCCTTTTCGATGGACTCTCCCACGGGCCGGAAGCCATGTTGCGTACAACGCCAGTCATATTTGTCTCTCTGCTGGTTGCCACATTACTGGCCGCACTGAGTGGCTTGTTCATCAAAACACCGAAAAGCGATAGCAAAGCAAATCAACCAGAGAGTACTAACAGGCCTCGAAAAGAACCTGTGCTATGAGCATACGCTTGATGTCACTACATCAGGTATGATGTTACGTGCTGCTGTTTATCATGCAGCACTATAGACAAGAAGTACCGAAGTACGGATAAAATCATCATGTGTAAACTGCTTGGCATGAGCGCCAATGTGCCAACCGATATCTGTTTCAGCTTCACCGGCCTGATGCAACGTGGCGGTCGCACCGGCCCCCACCGCGACGGATGGGGCATTGCTTTTTATGAAAGTAAAGGTGTTCGTGAGTTTCGTGATCCGGATCCCAGCTGTGAATCAGAAATCGCCCGACTGGTGCAGAACTACCCGATTAAAAGTCATATCGTCATCAGCCACATCCGGCAGGCGAACGCTGGTCGTGTATGCCTAGAAAATACACACCCATTTATGAGGGAATTGTGGGGACGTTACTGGACCTTTGCCCACAATGGTCAATTACCAGGCATTCGGAAAAAAACGTTGAAGCATTACTGGCCTGTGGGAACAACAGACAGTGAACATGCGTTCTGTTGGCTTATGGATCAAATTCGTGAGCGTTTCCCCACTCCTCCTCAACGCCAGACCACACTATGGCGTTTCGTTCATCAGTGCTGCGAGCAGTTACGGGAATTTGGAGTCTTCAACATGCTGCTGAGCGACTCTCGCGTACTGGGCTGTTACTGCAGCACAAAACTCTGCTGGATTACCAGAAAAGCGCCATTTACCACCGCAGAATTGAAAGATGCTGATGTTACGGTGGATTTCAGACAGGATACTACTCCTAAAGATATTGTCTCTGTTATCGCGACAGAGCCATTAACCAATAATGAACAATGGCACCGCATGGAAACAGGAGAAATGGCTGTGTTCAGGAACGGAGAGGTGCTGCAGTCAATCGCTTAAAATAGGCCAGCATCAGGGGCCTTTAGGTAAAAAGGCCTTCATTCTCAACGTACATGCTACACACTAAAAAAGCACTCACCGCTAACAAGGATAATGCACATAAATTCGCCTTATGCGCTCTTCATCAGCCACTGTGACATAGATGTCATAGGTTTCAATCTTAAATACAAAAATAATGCCTGTTTAACGTAACTAACTCAAGTTACGCACAAGACTGAAAATACGGCATTATTGCCGGTATGAAACACGATCTGATTGAGCTGTACTCTGACTACCTTCTGTCCTCTTTTGGCAAAACAACCGCAACCGGTT
>MUIA01000313.1 GCA_002084115.1 Oceanospirillales bacterium LUC14_002_19_P2
TTGGCGTCCTCTGTATGGTTTGATTGCTTAACAGATTACCCCTGAGCTCTAAATAAATTCAAAGGCTCTGTAGCAACCCTCTGGTTACAGAGGTTATGCATTTATGATACGAATTCAGGACATCATGGAGAAAGTTGACACCGTCATTATCGGCGCGGGTGTAATCGGCCTTGCCATTGCCAGGCAACTGGCTCGTCCGGGCAAGTCCGTGTTTGTGCTGGAACAGCATAGCAATTTCGGTGAAGAAACCAGCAGCCGTAACAGTGAGGTGACCCACGCCGGTATCTACTATCCTTCAGGATCGCTCAAGGCCTCTCTCTGTGTTCGTGGCAAAGCATTGCTCTATGACTATTGTGAGCAGCAAAGCATTCCCTGTGGCCGTATCGGTAAATTAATTGTGGCCACCGCAGCAGAAGAGATCAGCCAGCTGGAACACATTTATTCTCAGGCAGCAGCCAATGGTGTCAGGGATCTCCAGTGGTTATCTCAGGAAGAGCTGAAGAAAAAGGAACCTGCAGTCACCGGTATAGCCGCGCTCTTCTCTCCCTCAACAGGGATCATCGACAGCCATACCTATATGCAAACCCTGCTAATGCAAGCCACACAGAATGAGGCCGAGCTGGTGACAGACACTCGCGTTCTGTCAGTGTCCTGCAACAGTAAGCAAGATGATTTTCTCGTGACAGCGGTTACCAATGGTGAAACTTACCAGTTCCAGAGTCGCAATCTGGTCAATGCTGCAGGACTCGGTGCCCAACAAATTGCAGCCGATTTACCAGGCAATAAGTCAATTCCTCCGCTCTATTACTGCAAGGGGCACTACTATTCCCTGCAAAGCAACCACCAGCCCTTTCGTCACCTCGTTTACCCTGTGCCAGAGCACAACACTACGGGACTTGGCATCCATGCCACGCTGGATATGTCAGGCAATACCCGTTTCGGCCCCGACACGACATATATCGATACTGTTGATTACTGTATGCCTGCCGAGCCTCCGGAAAGCTGGTATGCTGCCATTCGCCGCTACTGGCCAGCCCTGCCGGACGGCGCATTGCAACCGGACTACAGCGGCATACGCCCCAAACTGCAACCGGCAGGCGAAGCATCCCGGGATTTTGTGATCCAGGGCCATGAAACTCACGGGCTACCAGGGCTGATCCCATCTTTTCGGTATTGAGTCACCAGGACTCACCGCCTTTCTGGCACTGGCCAGGTATGTTGAATCACTGTTAGAGGGACAAGATCCCAGGGAACACTTGCAATGAAGACTCTCTTCAAGTGGCTGGCCGGCATTGTTGTCAGCCTGATAGTACTGGTCATTCTGGCTGCAGTACTACTGCCCGTCGTCATAAACCCGAATGATTACCGCGAGCAGCTTCGCACAGCAGTCTCTGAAAGCACCGGTTACGATTTACATCTCAACGGCCCGATCAGCTGGTCGCTCTTTCCACGACTGGGTTTGAGTGTGGCAGATATCCAGGTTGATGATATCCATAAGCAGCCACTGGCCACCCTGAAACAGGCGGATATTCATGTCTCGGTATTACCGCTCATCCTTCACCAGCACGTTGATATGCAAGCGATGATTCTGGATGGTCTGACCCTGAACCTGTCACGCGATACCAAGGGAAGACCGAACTGGATTGAACCCAAAGAAAGCGCAGGCACAGCGACAACGACCCGTGAAACAGCCCCGTCTCAACCCACGACGTCAAAAGAAACACTGAGCCTGAACATCGCCAGTGTTGATATCAGCCAGATCAACCTGAATTACCAGAATCAACAGACCGGTCAATCTCTGGCTATCCATAACGCCCACCTGCAGACGGATGCCATCCAGGCAGGTAAGCCGTTTAACCTGGATGCAGGATTCTCACTGCAAAGCAGCGAACCTCCACTGCATGCAGCGATAACCCTGGAAACAGCATTAATGCTGAACCTGAAAAGCAACACATTTAAAGCCGATCAACTGCGTCTGACTGCCACCCCTGAACAGCAGAAAAATCCGGTGGCACTAACCATCACTGCCACATTGGCAGGGACTGAGGGGCAACTGGATGGCAACGTCGCCCTTGAACCGGTCAATCTTCAACGGTTTATGCAACAACTGGGCATGTCCCTGGCCAAAATGGGTAATCCAGAGGCTCTGACCAAGGTCAGCCTGACAACCAACGTAAACGCTGCCGATAACCGCGCCAGCCTTCAGGACCTTAAGCTTGCTCTGGACGGTTTCGATCTGAGTGGAAAACTGGCAGTAACAGACATCAGTAGCAAAGCACTGCGTTTCACCCTGAAAGGATCAGACCTACTGCTGGATGATTATCTACCCGTGGCGCCTACCGAACCCGCTACGGAAGTCTCCGAAACGACACCAACCCGGCAACCTGCTGGCAAACCCACTACTCATCCCGACGTCATTCCGGTGGATCTGCTAAAGCCACTCAACCTTGATGGCATGCTGTCACTATCCGCCCTCACAGCGAAAGGCTTCCGTTTTGACCAGCCCACGCTGACGATAAAGGCCAATAAGGGTGTGCTAGCGATCAGCAAACTGAATGCCGGTTTCTATGATGGTGTCATTGATAGCAAGGCCAGGATTGATGTCAATGGAACACCCCAGCTATCCACAAGGAGTACTATCCAGGATATCAACCTTCACGCCCTTTCCAAGGCCATCCCCGACCTTCAGGCTGTCACAGGCAAGGCCAATGCCAGTATTCGGCTACTGACCAGTGGCCTCACCGAGCCTGAACTGATAGAACACCTCAATGGCGTGATTGAGTTCCATGTGGATGACGGCGCCCTGCACGGCATGAACCTCAACAAAGCAGTCTGCAACGGTATCGCCAGAATACGAAAAAAAAACATCAACAAGGATGACTGGCCCGACGAAACCCGGTTCACCTCCCTAAAAGGCACCTTCAATATCAGCGAAGGCGTAGCGACCAACAATAATCTCTGCGTAGCAATGGACCAACTCAACCTCTGTGGCGGTGGCAAGATCAACCTGGTGAATCAAAGTCTGGATTACACCATGGGTGTAACACTAACCGGCAGCACCGCAGAAGAAGATGAACCTGCCTGCCGCATCAATGAAAAGTATGCCGACCTCACCTGGCCAATCCGCTGCAGTGGCAAAATCGGTGGCAACGACCTGTGCGGGATCGACGAACAGCGCCTTGGTGAGCTGGCCGCCACCGTGGCAGAACGGGAGGTGAAAGGGAAGTTGCAGCAGAAACTGGATGACAAACTCCGCCAGAAATTTGGTGACCAACTGGGTGAAGAACTTGGGGATAAATTGAAAAATCTTTTTCAATAGAAAGAGTTATAACCGATAAAAGTTATCCACATCCATCCACAGCTTTTGCTATGGATGGATACTATCAGTACAGGTAATACCCCGACTGTTCCCATTACAGCCATAAGCGCATAGTGTTCGCAGATAACAAAACCGGGATAACCAACCTTACCTTGAATGCCGAATTGATGAGTCAAACCACCGGAAATTTCAGCCAGCGCGTCCTTGACTGGTACGACCAACACGGCCGCAAACATCTGCCCTGGCAGCAGGACATCACCCCGTACCGGGTCTGGATCAGTGAAATCATGCTGCAGCAGACCCAGGTGAAAACGGTCATTCCATATTTTGAAACCTTCATGGAACGGTTTCCTGATGTCCACACTCTCGCTTCAGCACCGGTGGATGATGCCCTGCACTTATGGAGTGGACTGGGTTACTACAGTCGTGCCAGAAACCTCCACAAGGCAGCCTGTCAGGTCGTTGAGCGGTTTAACGGTGAATTTCCCCAGTCCATTGACTTACTGACAGAGTTACCCGGCATCGGCCGCTCTACAGCCGGCGCCATCGCCAGTATCAGCATGGGTATTCGCGCCCCGATTCTGGACGGCAATGTCAAACGGGTGCTGGCCCGTCACCACGCCATTGCGGGTTGGCCGGGGCAAAGCGCCATTGCCAATAAGCTCTGGGAGATCGCCGAACACCATACACCCCGGGAGCGGCTCCCCCAGTACACTCAGGCAATGATGGATCTTGGTGCGATGATCTGTACCCGCACACGCCCCACCTGTCACATTTGCCCTCTGCAGGAAAGCTGCATGACCCATGCCATTGGCGACACCAGTGTCTATCCGGGTAAAAAACCCAAGAAAACCCTGCCGGAACGTCAGATTCGCATGTTGATGGTGGTCAATCATTTAGGTGAAGTCCTGCTGCAAAAAAGACCGTCTCAGGGCATATGGGGCGGACTCTGGAGCTTTCCGGAACAGGAAATCAATGATGAAATAGCATCCGATATCGTTGGAATCCCACTGTGTAACCTCGAAACCTGGACACCATTCCGACACACTTTCAGTCATTACCATCTGGACATCACACCAGTGAAAGCATTCACTGTTGAGGAAACACAACGACTACCGGAAGATAACCCCATGCGCTGGATATCTATCGATACTCCCGGCAATTTAGGACTCGCAGCTCCTGTGACGAAGTTGCTGCGAAAACTGACGAAAAGCCTGTAAGAGATACCAAAGAGACTTTGCCTGGCTTCCCCCGATGCCGGGCTCTTCAGAATGCAGCTATTTCTTGAGGCTATTCCAGAACAGAGTTCGATTGTTAAATAGCGCGAACTTTAGACCGAATCACACCAACCGAGAAAATGTGTCAATGACATCCTTTTAAGAGCACTCCACCTCATGAACGCTGCTGCCAAATCATAAATCTGACTTGTCAGGGTAAATCGTCAATTTCAGCAGGCGGCAGCACGGCATTGTCCATGAAATTCATGAGCCCACCACACTTTTGTTTTAATGCAGCATTCAGCTTCATATTAACTGACTTAGGGGACATACCACCCAAAGCTATAAGAAAGTCCACTTCTTTTATTGCAGAAACCCTTCCCACATGCAGGGTCATTTTAAGTTCACATACACGAGGCTGCCTGGATGGGTATGTTATTGCTTCCATTATGACCGCACCAAAAGCCCACCTGATTACCACCTAACATAAGCCATTCTCCCGTCTAAACTTACGACACTGGTCTTCCTTGGGTTAGGAGACGTGTCATGGCCAGGAACAAAATTCAGTTTCAGAAAGGCATGTGTCTTGTGGAGTTCTTTCAACGATACGGTCAGGAAGAGCAATGCCGCGATCAGTTTTTCAAATGGCGCTGGCCGAATGGGTTTGAATGCCCTCTGTGTTGTTGCCGAGAGTATTGCACCCTGAAAACCCGTGAACTTTACCAATGTAATCGTTGCCCACCATGCAAATGTACGTTTACCGCCTTTACCAATACGCCGCTGGCAAAGCTAAGGCATCCGGAGAAATGGGGGAAATATCTGGAAGGCGTGACACATTCCATGCCCTTGCGGC
>MUIA01000277.1 GCA_002084115.1 Oceanospirillales bacterium LUC14_002_19_P2
GGAAACCCTCTCCCTGAAACTGAAGGTCAATCATTTTCAGCTCAGGGCGAAGATTTACATGACCGCTCTGCGGGCATCATTCGAGCAGCTAAGGTTATTCGTTACTGCGTAACTTGAGTGAGTCATTGAAGGCAATGACTGCCTGGGTTCGGTCGCAAATGGTTGAATGGTGATGGTCTGCGGCAGTATGCTTTGTCGATTAAGCACCAAGCCGACCATTCCTTAGCCGTACAATCAGGAATACAGTGTAGATGTCAGATGATTATGTGTTAGAGATTGTTGAGATTTCCGAGGGTGAGATTGTTTTAAGAACCCGTCATGATCACAACACGCTGTTGACCCTGAAGTTTTCCTCAGATGCACTGGATTATCTGGATAACCGCTACCTTGATGTTGCCAAAGTGATGCTTAATGCCGGGATGCAAGCTGCAACCGGCTTCGATGAAGCAGGGGCTTCTCTGTTCATCGGGCGCAGGCTGCACTGAAAAATTCAGGTATTGCTGGTTGCTGGGTGGTCGCTTTGCGACCTCGAATCGCCAGAGCATCCGATTTCCCCAAAATAGCGGCCTGTTCGAGTTTCTCAAGACCTTGCTCCGAGAGATCGTTTATCCAGGCGACAACCGTATGGCTGTTGCCGCTACTCAATGCGCGGCAGGCGAGGCTTAATGCCTGTTCCGATCTATCAGCTGTCAGCATGAGCAGCTTGTTGGTATTCAGGTCGGTATTTTTCAGCCAGTGGCTGATCTCACCAGTAAAGACCGATGAGGCAATCAGGGTAAGCCAGCGGTCATCGTGGTTACGAGTCAGTTGCGACAGGATCGGCGTGATCAGGCAGATGCTGAGGCTGCTGAAGGCGGGGGCAATCACTTCATTGACGTGGCCATACAGACGATCCTGTTGCGTTATGTCGGATGGCTGAGGGAGTCCGATTTCGTGGGGATGAAGCGTTTGCGGTTGAATCATCGAATACATCATCAGTCTCTCCAAAATGCCTTGGTTTATCTTGCTAAAACTGCTTTATTGATCATCCGTATGCCTTAGTGGCGAATAACTCCGACGCTCAGTCCTTCTATGGTGAGGGGGTCGGTTTTTAAATCGATTTCTATGGTGTTGAACTCTTCGTTTTCAGGGTGAAGGAAGACTTTGGCGCCTTTCTTCTCAAACCTTTTCACTGTGACTTCATCGTCGATACGGGCTACGACGATCTGGCCATTGTGAATATCAGATGTGCGATGGACTGCCAGCAGATCACCATCCATGATACCGATGTCTTTCATGCTCATACCTTTAACCCGCAGGAGGTAGTCGGCCTTTGGGTGGAAAAACTCCGGATTGACCTTGCAGTGGTCTTCAATGTGTTCCTGCGCAAGGATTGGCATGCCGGCTGCAACCTGGCCAATAATGGGTAAGCCTTCTGCTTCATGTCTATTGTCATCGGGGATGCGGATTCCCCGGGACGCGCCGGAAATGATTTCAATGGCGCCTTTACGCGCCAGTGCGCGTAAGTGTTCTTCTGCCGCGTTCGGTGAGCGGAATCCCAGCTCTTTGGCAATTTCAGCGCGCGTCGGGGGAAAGCCTGTGACTTCGATATGGGATTTTATGAGAGCCAGAATTTCTGCCTGACGGGGTGTGAGCTTTATCATGGCGCTACCTATTCTGTCGTTATATACAGTAACTGTGATTATATACAGTTGTTTTGTGGCTGCAATAAAAAATGTATCGGTAGCTTGTAGTGATCAACAATTTTCTCAGGAAAAATAGTCTGGACAGTGATGATTTGTTGATTTGGTGTGTAATTTTCTTGTAATGATCTGAATTCCTTGACAAAAGGCTCTAGACATACGATCGTTTCAAACGATCGTTTGTTTCTTGCATAAAAAGAAAGATGTTATGGCACAGTCAGAGACGGTAGATCGAATACTGGATGCCGCAGAATACCTGTTTGCAGAGAAGGGATTTGCGGAGACATCGCTACGGACAATCACCAGTAAGGCTGGCGTGAATCTTGCCGCTGTCAATTATCATTTTGGCTCAAAGAAGGCCTTGATACAGGCGGTGTTTACCCGCTTTCTGGATCCCTTCTGTTCCCGGTTGGCGGAAGAAGTCGCCAAAATTCCCAAAAACAAGGAACCTTCACTGGAAGAGTTGCTCCGTTTATTGGTTGATCAGATTCTTGCGACAAAGCCTCGCGGGGAGAAAGATCTGGCGGTATTTATGCGGCTGCTGGCGTTGGCGTTCACTGAAACACAAGGACATTTACGGCGTTATTTGCAGGATATCTATGGTGACGTGCTTTCCGGCTATCTAAAGCTGGTTGTCGCAGCCTCGCCCGCATTGCCGCGTAATGAACTGTTCTGGCGAATCCACTTCATGATGGGAACCGTGATTTTCTCCATGTCGGGTTTTGAAGCCCTCAAGGCTATTGCTGACTATGAATATGGAGAAAAAGCAACCATTGAGCAAACCCTGCACCGGATGGAGCCTTTCCTCGCAGCAGCCATGCGTGCCCAGCTAGATTCATAAGTCGTAACCGGTAATACTGTGATGGTTGGCCATTACTCGTATTCATCGGTTACCTATGCATATCACCATTCATATTGCTTCTCAGGAACTTGTTCTTCATACCCCCGAGGGTAAGCGTGTGTATTCCATCTCTTCCGGCGCCAATGGGGTTGGCCAGGAGAATGGGAGTTATCAAACACCATTGGGGAAACACATTATCCGTGCGCGAATAGGTGAAGGGCTTCCCGAGAATGCAGTCCTGGTGGGACGTCGTTTCACGGGGGAAGTCTACAGTCCTGAATTACGGGGGCAGAATCCAGAACGCAGAGATTGGATCCTGACCCGTATTCTCTGGCTCAGTGGCCTTGAGCTTGGCTTTAACCGACACGGCAGCGTTGATACCATGCGTCGGTATATTTATATTCACGGTTCACCGGATACCGCCGAAATGTATAAACCCGGTTCCCGTGGCTGCATTCGCATGCATAATCGCGATATTCTTGATCTGTTTCCCCGGACTGTGCCGGGTATGTCCGTCACCATTCTTGAAAACTGATACTGGAGTATTCCCATGACACAGGGCGTCCTGATGCTGGACCTGAAAGGCCTTCATCCTGACAGTGTTGAAATTGACCGGTTGTCTAAGGCGTCAGTGGGGGGCGTGATTCTTTTTTCACGAAATTATCAGGATGCTGATCAGTTACGGCAACTGGTTGCTGCCATTCGGTCGGTCAGGCCGGATATACTGATAACAGTTGATCAGGAGGGGGGGAGAGTTCAGCGTTTTCGTGGAGAACCGTTCACGCGATTACCGCCAATGGGGGTGCTTGGCGACTTGTATCAGTCCGCTGATCCGCAGAGTGCGATTGATCTTGTCAGGGAGTGCGGCTGGCTTATGGCCAGTGAGGTTCGGGCTTTCGATATTGATCTTTCTCTCGCGCCGGTTCTGGATCTTGATCGGGGTTTGTCCCGTGCCATAGGGGATCGATCGTTCGGTGCCGTTCCTGAGTTTGTTATCCCGCTGGCGAGTGCATTTGTAGAAGGAATGCATGAGGTGGGGATGGCTGCCACGGGCAAACATTTTCCCGGACATGGCGGTGTTTCTGCAGATTCTCATATCGCTTTGCCCAGGGATACGCGTACGCTCGAGGAGCTTGAAGCTGATCTCAGTGTATTCAAGGCGATGATTGGACAAGGTGTTGAGGCAATGATGCCTGCCCACGTCGCCTTTACTGCCTTTGATAATGTACCTGCCGGATTTTCGCCTTACTGGCTGCAGCAAGTGTTACGGAACCAGCTTCGTTTTGAGGGGGTTGTCTTTAGTGATTGCCTCAATATGGCTGCCGCCAGCATCTCTGGTGGTTTTCCCGCCAGGGCCGAAGCCGCTCTCGACGCGGGTTGTGACATGATACTGGTCTGCAATAATCAGGATGGCGCACAGGAGGTGGTAGACTGGCTTGAAAGTGAGCCAAGAGAGGCTAGTTCACGGTTGTCCCGATTGAGGGCAACTCAGGTAGTTGATTTAACTGTGTTGATGAATTCCGAGCGCCGAAAGGCCTGTCGGAAACGACTTGAGGCGCTGGTCGATGAAGGATTATGGCGGTGATTGATTATGAGGCTCTGTTTCGGTTCATACAGGATCGCGATGGCTGGATTTTTCATATCGGTTTAATTTTGCTGGCAACACTCGCTGCGCATGGATTAATGCAGGTGGTGTTGAAACGGCTTGAGGCCGGTTTTGCCCGAACCACTACGCTGTGGGACGATGCGTTCATCCTTGCTTTGAGAACCCCAGTTTTACTCATTATCTGGGTGGCAGGTATCTCTTTTGCCGGGGATGTTGCCCAAAATGAGACCGGTGCTGCCATCTTCAAGGCGATTGATTCGATCAGGGATCTGATTGTCATTGTGGTTGTGAGCTGGTTCTGCATTCGCTTTATTCGTGAGGTGGAGCGGAAGATTCTATCGAATGCGTCCAGTACCCGGCATCTTGATGAAACGACGGCTCAGGCGTTGAGCAAGCTACTGAAAGCCGTAGTGATCATTGCTGCTGTTCTGGTCGCCATGCAGACCCGCGGTTTTAGTATTTCCGGATTGCTGGCCTTTGGTGGGGTTGGCGGGTTGGCTGTAGGGTTTGCGGCAAAAGATATGCTCGCCAACTTCTTCGGCGGTTTCATGATTTATCTGGATAGACCGTTCAAGGTAGGGGATTGGATACGGTCTCCGGATAAGAATATCGAAGGTGTTGTTGAGTACATCGGCTGGCGTCAAACGCGTATACGAACATTCGATCAACGGCCACTCTACGTGCCCAATGCGACATTTAGCAGTATTTCAGTCGAAAACCCATCACGTATGCGTAACCGGAGAATCAATGAAGTCATCGGGATTCGCTATCGGGATGCACACTGTATTACTCAGATTCTGGACGATATCAGGGATTATCTGGCCAATAATCCTGAAATCGCCAAAGACAGAACATTGATGGTCAACTTTACCCGTTTCGGCGGATCGTCCCTTGATTTCTTTATCTACTGTTTCACCAAAACGACCGACTGGGTCATGTTTGAACAGATCAAGGAAAATGTGTTGTTGAGAATTATGACCATTATTCATTCGCACGGTGCCGATATTGCCTTTCCGACCACGACTCTGGATATTCCTGATCCTTTACCTATGAGTGTGCAGGCTGAAACGCCAGAAGAGCCTGTAGAAGGTGATGCATCATGAGTATGACAGCGATTATTGGTGGTACCGGATTCACAGATCTGGACGGGTTAAACATCCAGCGAGAGGAGATTCTCGAAACATGCTGGGGTGCTGTGTCGGCACCGGTACTGATCGGGGACTTTCATGGTCATGAGGTGGTGTTTTTAGCCCGCCATGCACCGGATCACTCCCTGCCGCCACATAAGATTAATTACCGTGCCAATATTCAGGCGTTGAAGACTCTGGGTGTTAACCGGATTATTGCTGTCAATGCGGTTGGAGGAATAACGGAAAGCATGGACAGCGGAGTTATCTGTATCCCTGACCAGATCATTGACTACACATCAAATCGTGAGCACACCTTTTTCAGTGATGACTTTGAGGTGACAAATCATATCGATTTCACCATGCCCTATGATGAAATGCTGCGGCAGTCATTGATTCAAGGAGCGATTAAGGCAAAGCTCGATGCCAAGCAGGGTGGGGTATATGGCTGTGTCAATGGGCCAAGACTTGAAACTGCAGCTGAAATCCTGCGGATGGAGCGAGATGGGTGTGATCTTACCGGTATGACAGGCATGCCTGAGGCCGCTTTAGCTCGAGAGTTTGGGCTGCCATATGCTTCGATCTGTCTTGTGGTGAATCGTGCAGCCGGTAAGGCGATCGGTGAGATCACTATCGATGCCATGCGTCAGGTACTGGTAGAAGGCATGCAGAAAGTCAGGCAGTTAATTGCGGCGTCACTAATTTAAACCCGATAAATGCTTCTTTTGGCCATAAAAACAACGAATTGACGAAAATTTGGCGGATTATCGAATGCTATACTGACAGTGTTTTAATGCATTCTTGAATCTGCTGCTACAGGAGGTGGTGGCAGGTTTAATACCGGTAATAGCCAACATTCGGAGTCGGCGAAGTATATGGATATTCTGATTGCCGAAGATGCCAGGGATCAACGCCTCCTGTTGTCCACCTTCATACGCAAATTAGGCCATACCGCTCACGAAGCGGAGGATGGCCGTGAAGCGCTAGCCTGCCTTGAAAAGAACCCCCAGATTCGTGTTGTGATCAGTGACTGGATGATGCCGGAAATGGATGGCATTGAACTGTGCAAGGCGATCCGCGGTCAGGACTTGGGCCATTATGTGTACTTCATACTGCTGACAGGCAACCAGGATCATGATGCGGTTGTTCAGGGTATGAGTATTGGGGCAGATGATTTCCTGCATAAGCCGGTCAATTTTCGTGAGCTGGAAGCGCGTCTGAAGGCAGGGCTTCGTATCATTGAGCTTGAACGTAAGCTTGAGGAACGTAACGAAGAGCTGGCCAAGGCCTTTGAGACGATCAAGAAGGATCTTGAATCCGCTGCCAATACTCAGGCAGAGCTTCTGGTACAGCCGACGACTATTGATTCCGTCAGTTTTGACTGGTTTTTCAAGCCCAGCAAAATCATAGGCGGTGATATGTTCGGCTACTTTTCCCTTAGCGATGAACATGTTGCGTTTTATCAGCTGGATGTTGCTGGGCACGGCATCCCATCGGCGCTGTTCTCGTTTACCCTAAATAACCTGATGGGGGATACCTCCAGCAAGACGTCCCTGCTCCGGGAAGAAACTGTTGATGCGCCATACTACCGCATACTGGAACCCCATGAAGTAGTGAGTCGCCTTAATGACCGTTTCCAGACGTCGGTTGAAAGTATGCTCTATTTCACCATGGTCTACGGTGTCATCCATACGCCAACCGGGAAGCTGACTATCAGCCATGCCGGGCATCCGCCGACCATGTGGATGCGGCCTGCGACCTGTGATGCGCATTTCGTCGATGGGGGAGGAGTACCTGTCGGCATGATCCCGGGCATGGCCTATGACACCCAGCAGATGCAGTTGTCAGCCGGTGACCGGTTATTCCTTTATTCTGATGGCATTATTGAATGCGAAAACAGCCAGGGGGAAATGTTCGGCAAAAACAAGCTGAAAACCCTGCTGAAAGAATCGCAGACTTTGCCGATGAAGGACATGATTGAGGCAGTTCAGAATCAGATCGAAGGGTGGCAGGGTAATGATCAGTTTGAGGACGATGTCACCTATCTGGTGGTGGAATGGAAACCCTGACGGAGAAGGGTCAAAAAAGGAGCGGGAGTATGGGGTATAAAACCAGGCAGGAGGGCGATACAACCGTTGTCACGGTAGAGGAAAGTCGCCTGGACGCGAGCCTTGCCGGAGGGTTCAAGGATTTCATGGTCGATTTGATTGATGCCGGCAACATGAATTTTGTTATCGATATCTCAGGCGTCAGCTTTATGGATAGTAGTGGTCTTGGGGCCGTCGTAGCAGCGCTCAAGCAGGTGGGATCTAACGGCAGCGTTAAACTGGCCGGACCTCAGAAAGCGGTTAGTGATCTCTTTGACCTGACGTGCATGGATCGTATTTTTAAAATCTATGCTACTGTTGATGAAGCACTGAACGTATAAGTATTAAAACAAGAGAAAAGGCAGGTTTGCATGGAACCGCGAACCCAGACAATACAGCTGCTCATTGACAGTCGACTGGAAGACACTGTTCTCGTCGCTATGGCAGTACGTGGCCTTTGCGCGATGACCGGTTTAACCGCCGAAGAGGTCAACCGTATTGAGCTCTGTGTCGTTGAAATCACTAATAATGCGATTGAGCATGCCTATAGCGGTGCAGCGGGGAATGCTGTAGAGGTCATGATTAATCTCAGTATTGATGAGCTGGAGATTGTGGTTAGTGACTGGGGACATGCCATGGAGTCTGTTCAGAATGGTGGTGTGTCAGATATGCAAAATCTAACCGCTGCAGACCCTGAGAGTTGGAGTTGCAGCGGCCGAGGTCTTAACATCGTTGAGCAATTAATGGACGATGTCAGTTACATTTCATCGGATGGTAAAAACAGTTTCTATATGAGTAAAAAGCTCAATTAGCTACCGTAAATTGCCTGTCAGCTTTTCAAACCCTGTAGTTATCAAGCATCCTCACTTTTTGGTAACGCTACTCGGTTTGACTTTCTTGGGTATTTCGTAAGGCGTAATAGAGAGTAGAACCGCTAGCGATGGGCTATCAAAGTAATTGATAGTGTTAAATTTCAGTCGGCGACTTTCTGCCATCAGCAAATTGCCGGTGTAGTGAGTGTCTATAGGTGTCGCCAGACCACCAGTGCTGGACAATGCCAGGAATGGTTGATTGTTGGCAGGGGGTACTAGTAGTTGATTCGTCAGTAACAATTTATCTATTGGCTGGATTGGGTTCAGGCGATTCAACCAGAGTTGTGGTGCGGCGTGGACAAAGCGACGCGCAGACAGCGTAATGATCCCTTCCAACTGGCTGTCATTACCGACTTTCTGGCCCGCTTCGATATAAATGTGAGTCGGTTGACTATCTGGTTGTAGCGGCATGCGCCAGCTGGCCTGATAGAGCAGACGATAATCGCGGCTGCGCCGGATGGATCCGGCTTCACTGTTCAGCTGTCCCAGGTTGGCAGGTAATAGTATGAGTGGCTGTATGGCGACGTTAGGTTTTCTATCAAGCGGGATGCGTTTAGCAGAGGTGGCATAGGTAGCCTCATCCATGAGGGACGCATTGTGGCGCTGATTCGTAACCTGTGTTGAGGCAGGCAGGAATTCTTTACGTATTGTCTGTTGTTCTACGGTGTATAGCTTCACTGCATCCAGTGGAAAGCGGTGTTCAGCGACAGACGGCCAGCGCTCCGCAGAATCCATGGCCTTGTCCAGACGGCTGATGACCAGAACATCAACCTGGTACCAGTCTTCTTCATCGGTTGAAGAGGTCTGTTTGTCGGTATTGGCGCTGGCACCTGTACCGAGAATGAGTAGCAGGCTGGTCAACAAGAGTGTACGCAGTATCATCATTATGGCGATGTCACTTTTTTGATAGTGTCTAACGTTTATTGCCAGTGGCTCACGCTGTCATGCAGACAGTGTGAGCTCTTCCAGCAGATTTTGTGTGATTTGCAGGCGTTGCTCAACCGTTTCCATGGATGTTGTGTATTTCAGGGTTGAAGCGCCCTGCAGGCGATAACGCTGAGGTTCACGCTGAACCATTCTGACCAGCTTCATTGGATCAACGTTAGGTGTCGTTGAAAAATCAATAGTGCCGGACTTTTCACCGGTATCGATACGGTCAATTCCCAGCTTCTGGGCCAATAGTTTGAGTTCAGTGACCCGGAACAGGTATTTGACCGGGTTTGGCAGCAGCCCAAAACGATCGATCATCTCTACCTGTAGCTCTCTTAGTGTCGCGCTGTTTGAAGCGGAGGCGATTCGTTTATAGAGCACAAGTCGGGTATGAACGTCGGGTATATAGTCATCCGGAATGAGTGCTGGTAAGCGAAGATTGATATCGGTGTGGGTGGCCAGCGGTTTCTCCGGATCTGGCGTGCGACCGTGACGGATATCGTCGACAGCACGTTCCAACATTTCCATGTAAAGGGTAAAGCCGACGGTTTGGATCTGACCGGACTGTTCGTCGCCCAGCAGTTCGCCTGCGCCTCGAATCTCCATGTCGTGGGTGGCCAGTGTAAAGCCCATACCCAAGTCGCCAGCCTGCTCAATGGCTTCCAGCCGTTTGACGGCATCAGCTGTCATGCTTCTACGGCTCGGTGTCATGAGGTAGGCGTAAGCCTGGTGATGTGATCGACCAACCCGGCCACGAAGTTGGTGCAGCTGAGCCAGTCCGAATTTATCGGCGCGATCAATGATGATGGTATTGGCGCTGGGAATATCAATGCCGGTTTCAATAATGGTCGTGCAGACGAGAACATTGTGACGCTTGTGATAGAAATCCTGCATGAACTGTTCCAGCTCCCGCTCACGCATCTGGCCGTGACCAATGGCGACTCGGGCTTCAGGCAGCATTTCCTGAAGGTCGCTGGCAACTTTTTCTATTGTTTTGACTTCGTTGTGCAGGTAGTAGACTTGGCCGCCACGCAACAATTCCCTCAGTATTGCTTCCTTGATCAGAATACTGTCCGCTTCCCTGACAAAGGTTTTGACCGCGAGTCTTCGTGCTGGAGGCGTTGCAATGATGCTCAGATCACGCATATTCGCCATGGCCATGTTGAGGGTTCGCGGAATAGGGGTGGCGGTAAGTGTCAGAATATCTACTTCAGACCGGAGTGACTTGAGTTTTTCTTTCTGTCTGACACCAAAGCGGTGTTCTTCATCAATGATCAGTAACCCGAGATTTTTAAAGGTGGTATCTTCCTGTAGCAGTTTATGGGTGCCAATGATGATGTCGATGGCGCCTTCCGCGAGGCCATTTTTCAATTCGCTGATTTGCTTGGCCGTCTTGAAGCGGGACATGACTTCAACTTTGACCGGCCAGTCAGCAAAGCGATCTCTGAAGCTTTCAAAATGCTGCTGAGCTAATAGCGTAGTAGGTACGAGTACAGCGACCTGGCGGCTGTTGTGAACAGCCATAAAGGCGGCGCGCATGGCGACTTCGGTTTTGCCGAAGCCCACATCACCACAGATCAGGCGATCCATCGGGCGATCGGCCATCATGTCGCGAACGACTGCCTGAATGGAGACTTCCTGGTCTGGTGTTTCCTCAAAGGGAAAGGCTGAGGCGAATATCTGATAATCCGGGCCTGGGTCGATGCAGGCAAAACCGGACTGAGCTTCCCGGCGCGCATAGATATCCAGTAATTCAGCCGCTGCATCTCTGGCCTTTTCTGCGGCTTTTTGCCGTGCCTTGCTCCATTGGTCTGTGCCGAGTCTGTTGATCGGGGCTAACTCATCATCGGCACCGCTATAGCGGGAAACCAGATGAAGTGAGGATACCGGGACATAGAGCTTGGCTTCGTCCGCGTATTCAATCGTGAGGAATTCCTGGGGCTGGTTGTTCAGGTCAATGGTTTGCAATCCCCGATAACGGCCAATGCCGTGATCCAGGTGAACAACCGGTGCTCCAAGGCTGAGTTCGCCAAGATTGCGAATGGCCAG
The DNA here is from genome assembly GCA_002084115.1 of Oceanospirillales bacterium LUC14_002_19_P2. Classification (GTDB taxonomy): domain Bacteria; phylum Pseudomonadota; class Gammaproteobacteria; order Pseudomonadales; family Endozoicomonadaceae; genus Kistimonas. Next base: position 11,195 of record MUIA01000277.1, read on the forward strand.
ATCGGTTTCATCGGTCGCACGCTTTCGGCGTCGACGCTGCATGACCTGACCACCCAGAAGCTGTGTTTCCGTTAATAGCAGGGTGTTGTCTTTATCCAGCCATAGCGGAGAATCAATCGGCGCTGTGGTGATGGCCAGCGGAGTACTGGATGATAGAAAATCATACCAGCCGCTTGTTGCATCGGGATTGATGCCATGGCGATTCAGAAGCTCAGTCAGGTTTTCGCGCCGACCGGCGGATTCTGCACAGAGAAGTACTCGGTTGGCATCGCACATCAGGGCTTGCAGTGCTGCGAGAGGCTCACTGGATTTGTGATCAATCTCAACGGCAGGTACAGGGCGAACAGGTAAGTCGTAATGGCCTGCCTTATTGGGCACTGACTCATGTTCCAGTTTGATTCTTGGAAATGCCTTGCATTGCCGGAATAATTCTTCATCAGCAAGAAAAATATCGGCTGGTGGAAGAATCGGGCGTGAAGGATCCACTTTCCGGTTCTCGTACCGACTGTTCAGGTCATCCCTGAAATGGGTGATTGCCGGCTGAATGTCGCCGGTGGTTATCAGCAGGGTGTTATCTGGCAGATAGTCGAACAGGGAGGCCGTTTCCTTGAAGAATAGTGACAAATAATATTCGGCTCCCGGCGAAGCCAGGCCACGGCTCAGGTCCAGATAAAGAGGGCAGTCACGGTAATCGACATCGAAGCGATTGCGAAACGCCTGTTTGAAGTGGGTGATGGCGTCCGGTGTCAGCGGGTATTCCCGAGCAGGTAGCAGGTTAATACGCTCAACTTCTTCTACAGAGCGCTGAGTTTCCGGATCAAAGGTCCTTAAAGTATCAATCTCGTCATCAAACAGATCAATCCGGAATGGTGTGTTGCTGCCCATGGGAAAGATATCGATGATGGAGCCACGCATGGCATAATCACCGTGCTCATACACTGTGTCGACACAGTGATAGCCAGCACTTTCCAGTAATTGGCGTTGCTTTTCCCGGTCAAAGGTATCGCCCGCTGCCAGTACCAGACTATGGCCTTCCAGGAAAGAAACCGGAGGCGTTTTGTGCATCAGAGTGCTGGCCGCTACGATCAGGATGCCCTGTTTAACCCGTGGCAGTCTGTGCAGGGTATGAAGGCGCTGGGAAATAATATCCTGATGGGGGGAAAAGGTATCGTAGGGCAGGGTTTCCCAGTCCGGGTAGGTCAGCAGTTCCAGTTGTTGGGTAGGATTAATAAAAAAATCAAGTTCCCTGCGCAGGCGCTCAGCCTGCTCCTGATCAGGTGTAATGATCAGACTGAAACCGGCATGTCGCTGGGCCGCATCGGCGACTGTGAGCGATAACGCCGCCCCTTGAGCGTCGCCCCAGACCTGCTTGTCGCCGGGTTTAACCGGAAGCGGGAAAGTGAACTGTGTCATGAACATCCTGTAACGGCTGGATTCGGTAAAGTGCCGATTCTAGCAGGAAGGGAAAATCCCGTCCTCCTGCACCGAAAACAAACAAAAAAGAACAGAAAAAGACGGTTTCGCACGGCCGATGTGTTGCGAAGTGTAACCCGAATCGCGATAATGGCGGCGCGCTAACCCGAGTCGGTACCAGGGGGGCGTTGTATCATGGGCCGGGTCGGGGCCGATAAACAACAGCCATGGGCGAACAGGGTGTTTCCCGGGCGCTTCCTGGTTGTCTCGCTAGAGAATGCATGTAACAGAGTGACTCAAGAGAAAATGCTTGATAGTTTCGCCGACTGGAAAGAACGTGAAGCCATTGCCGAGGCCATGATTCCGCTGGTTGGCAAGCTGTACAGGGATCATAACGTTGTAACCTCTCTTTTTGGCCGCCCGATTATTAACCGTTCTGTCATCGATATCATCAAGGCTCACCGGTTTGTTCGCCAGGTTGAGCAGAATGGCCTCTCTGTGCGTGAAACCCTGCCGGTGCTGGAGCAGTTGGCGACATTGAAGCTAGGCCCGTCCCGCATTGATATTGGCAAGCTGGCCATGAAATTCAAGTCGCAGGATCAATTTGCGGAATTGAATGATTTCCTGCGTGATGAGCTGAAAGATGTTCTGGGGGGAGAGCAGCCAGAATCTGAAAATGGTCAGGATGTTGTGCTGTATGGCTTTGGTCGTATTGGTCGTCTGATGGCGCGTATCCTGATTGAGCGTGCGGGTGGCGGTGCAGGTCTCAACCTTCGAGCCATCGTAGTCCGTAATGGCGGTGCCGAGAATGATCTGGCCAAGCGGACAAGCCTTCTGCGTCGTGACTCTGTACACGGTTCCTTCCGCGGTACTCTCAGTATCGATGAAGAAAATCAGTGCATCATTGCTAACGGCGTACGTATTCAGGTTATTTACTCCAATTCACCGGATTCCATTGATTACACCCAGTACGGCATCAATAATGCGATTGTGGTCGATAATACCGGTAAGTGGCGTGATGAAGAGGGGTTGGGCCTGCATCTGAAATGTCCCGGTGTGTCTCGTGTGGTTCTGACAGCGCCCGGCAAAGGTGAAATGAAGAACATCGTTTATGGCGTGAACCATAATCTGATCAGCACGGATGACCGTATTGTGTCGGCTGCATCCTGCACGACTAATGCGATTACGCCAATCCTCAAGGCATTGCTGGACAAGTTTGGTATCGCCAATGGTCACGTTGAGACGGTGCATGCCTACACCAACGACCAGAATCTCATTGATAACTATCACAAGGGAGATCGCCGCGGTCGTGCCGCAGCCCTGAATATGGTGGTTACTGAGACGGGAGCAGCGAAAGCGGTTGCCAAGGCTATTCCCGAGCTTAAGGGCAAGCTGACGGGTAATGCGATTCGGGTGCCGACGCCGAATGTTTCTCTGGCGATCCTGAATCTGAATTTGAAAAGTAGCACTACTGTTGATGAGCTCAACGATTATCTGCGGGAGTGTTCCCTGTATTCGGATCTGCAAAAGCAGATTGATTACGTCAAATCACTTGAAGTGGTTTCCAGTGATTTCGTCGGTTCTCGTTATGCGGGCATTGTGGATGCTGAGGCAACCATCGTTGATGGCGATCGTTGTGTGCTGTATGTCTGGTATGACAATGAATTCGGTTACAGCTGTCAGGTAAATCGTATTCTGCAGCATATGGCGGGTGTCATGTATCCTGTGTTCCCGCACAGCTGATTTCGTCGTTTAATTCTTGCGTAATTGAGCCTGCTGGTGGTGAGAATAGTGTCACTGTCAGCAGGTTTCACGCCATCCTGTTTTTTTCTGCTTTACTTCAGTGTGATTCATCGTGATTAGTGACGATGCGTATCGCCAGCTTTGATTGGGCATTGCTTGTTGCGCGTTTATTAAAAAAATGCTGTACAGGGAATGTCGGCTTGATGGCATTACCAGCTATATGAGGAGCAAATCTGTATGGCATATTGGCATAACGGTCATTATAATTCGCCCTTGGGATTTCAGGGGAGCGCTATCCGGAATAACCGACCGTTAACCATAGGGTCGTTGTTCCTTCAATCCGTAGTCTTCCCTAATACCTGAAAGTGAAATTAGAACGGGCACAGGCCTGCACGGGGCGGATATAACATCAAAATCAAGCTTCCGTCCTGCCAGTCACCTGGAGAAAGGTTTTCCTTCACCTTGCATGCAACCGGTTAGGCGAAACGTATGATCAACATAAAACGGGGCCTGGATCTACCGATAACGGGATCGCCAGAGCAGACCATTGCCGAGGAGCGCCATGTGCGTTCCGTGGCGGTGCTCGGCTCTGACTATGTGGGAATGAAACCCACTATGGCGGTCGCAGTCGGAGACCGGGTAAACCTGGGGCAACTGCTTTTTACTGATAAAAAAAATACCGATGTCCGTTATACATCTCCGGCGAGTGGTGTCGTCGCAGCTATTCACCGAGGTGAAAAGCGCGTCTTCCAATCACTGGTCATTGATGTTGACGGTGAGGGGGAGGAAACCTTCTCCCAATATGCACCTGCAGACCTTGATGGTCTGACCAGGGAACAGGTGCAGGAGAATCTGGTGCAATCCGGCTTGTGGACCGCATTGCGCACCCGTCCTTACAGCAAGGTACCTGAACCCGGTACTGCGCCGGTTGCGCTGTTTGTGACCGCCATGGACACCAATCCGCTTTCGGCTAATCCGGAAGTCTTCATTGCCGAGCAGGCAGAAGCCTTTGAACAGGGGCTGAAGGTGCTTAGCAAGTTGACCGATGGCAAGCTCTACTTGTGTAAGGCACCAGGGGCAGTCATGCCGACTGGGTCTGCACAGGTTGAAGAGTTTTCCGGCCCTCACCCGGCAGGTCTGGCGGGAACCCATATTCATTTCCTCGAGCCAGTCGGCGCCAACAAGATGGTCTGGCATATCGGTTATCAGGATGTGATTGCTGTTGGAAAACTGTTTGTAACAGGTCGCCTCTTTGTCGAGCGCGTGGTTGCGCTGGCTGGGCCACAGGTGGAAAAGCCGCGCCTTATCCGCACCCGTATTGGCGCAAGCACAGAAGAACTGACGGCAGGTGAATTGCTGACAGATGAGAATCGTGTCATTTCCGGTTCTGTCTTCGGTGGCTTTACTGCCAGTGGTCCTTATGCCTATCTGGGTCGCTACAGCAACCAGATCACCGTGTTGCGTGAAGGCCGTGAACGTCCTTTGCTGCACTACATTGTGCCAGGCTCTGACCGCTTTTCGGTCATGCCGATCTATGTCTCCCGGTTCATGAAGAAGTTGTTCCCGTTCAGCACAACCACGAACGGCAGTGAGCGTGCCATGGTGCCCGTTGGTGCGTATGAAAAGGTGATGCCGCTGGATGTGCTGCCGACTCAGCTGCTGCGCTCCATTATTGTCGGCGATACTGAAACTGCCCAGAAACTGGGGGTTTTGGAGCTGGATGAAGAAGATCTGGCCCTGTGCACCTATGTCTGCCCGGGTAAGTATGAATACGGTCCGATCCTGCGTGATAACCTGACCACCATCGAGAAAGAGGGGTGACCATGGGGTTGCGAAAAGTTCTTGATTCCGTCGCGCCTCTGTTTGAGAAAGGGGGCAAGTACGAAAAGTGGTATCCGCTCTATGAAGCGATTGATACCGTCTTTTACAGTCCGCCGTCGGTCACCCACACCACGTCACATGTCCGTGACGGGATTGACCTGAAGCGTATCATGATCACCGTCTGGGCCTGTGCCTTCCCGGCCATGTTTTATGGTATGTGGAATCTCGGTTACCAGGCGAATATGGCCATTCAGGGTCGTTTGTCTGCACCGTCTGACTGGCATGGCTGGTTAATCAGCCTGTTTGCCGGTCATGATCCGTCCAGTATCTGGGACAACATGGTCTATGGGGCGGCTTACTTCCTGCCAGTTTATCTGGTCACGTTTATGGTGGGAGGCTTCTGGGAAGTTCTGTTTGCCACCGTGCGTAAGCATGAAATTAACGAAGGTTTCTTTGTTACCTCCATTCTGTTTGCGTTGACAGTACCGCCGACTATTCCGCTGTGGCAGGTTGCACTGGGTATCAGTTTTGGTGTTGTCATAGGTAAGGAAGTCTTCGGTGGTACCGGTAAAAACTTCCTGAACCCTGCGCTGACGGGCCGTGCATTCCTGTTCTTTGCGTATCCGGCACAGATGTCCGGCGACGCAGTGTGGACAGCTGTTGATGGCTTCAGTGGTGCGACTGCTTTGAGCCTGGGTGCTGATGGTGGTGTTGAAAATATCATGAGCCACGGTATTACCTGGTTTGATGCTTTCTACGGCAACATTCAGGGCTCGATCGGTGAGACTTCCACGCTGGCCATCCTGCTGGGTGGTGCGGTTATGATTGCCATGGGTATCGCGTCCTGGCGGATCGTTGCCGGCACCATTCTGGGCATGATTGCCATGAGTACGCTGTTCAATGTGATCGGCTCTGATACCAACCCGATGTTCGCCATGCCCTGGTACTGGCACTTCGTACTGGGTGGTTTTGCCTTTGGCTTGATCTTTATGACCACTGACCCGGTCTCCGCAGCCATGACCCATACCGGGCGCTGGTTGTTTGGTGCCCTGATTGGTGTGATGGTCATTCTGATCCGTGTCGCCAACCCGGCCTTCCCGGAAGGCATGATGCTGGCAATTCTGTTTGCCAACCTGTTTGCACCGTTGCTTGATCATTTTGTGGTGCAGGCCAACATCAAACGTCGGGAGGCACGCGTCAATGGCTAATAACGACACAATTAAAAAGACGCTGCTGGTCACCATCACACTGTCGCTAGTGTGTTCGGTGTTGGTGTCCGGTGCGGCGGTGGCATTGAAGTCCAGGCAGAACGAGAACAAGGTGCTGGATGTTCAGCAGAATATTCTCGCGATCTCCGGGCTGGTGGCTGATCCCAAGGCACTGAGCCGTCAGGAAATTCAGGAAGAGTTCAGCAAGATCACACCGAAGCTTGTTGATCTTGAAACAGGTAAGTTCGATGCCAAGCTGGATGTCGACACATTTAATCAGCAGGCTGCCTCCAAGGACCCTGCGATGTCCAATGCGTTGCCTGCCGATCAGGATAAGGCGCTGATCAAGCGTCTGGAGAAGACGGCCAAGATCTACGTTGTCGAGAAGGATGGCAAGCTGGAAACCGTCATTCTGCCTGTCCGTGGTTATGGTCTGTGGTCAACCCTGTATGGCTTCCTGGCACTCGAAAGTGATCTCAATACGGTCGCCGGCTTTGGCTTCTATCAGCATGCTGAAACGCCAGGTCTGGGCGGCGAGGTTGATAATCCGCGCTGGAAAGGGCTCTGGATCGGTAAAGAAGTCTTTGATGACAAAGGCAATATCGATATTACCGTCGTCAAGGGCGCTGTCGATCCGTCAGCGTCTGATGCCAAGCATAAGGTGGATGGTCTCTCCGGTGCTACTCTGACCAGCCGTGGTGTCGATAACCTGGTCAAATTCTGGCTTGGCAAGAATGGCTTTGGCCCGTTCCTCAACAATCTGAAGAAGGGGGAGGCGTAAGATGAGTGAAAAGAAAGACGTCATCCTGACGCCCATATTCAACAACAACCCCATCGCGTTGCAGATACTGGGTATCTGTTCCGCGCTGGCGGTAACAACCAGCATGAAGGTCAGTATGGTTATGGCGATTGCCGTAATCTTCGTAACAGCCTTCTCTAACCTGTTCGTTTCGCTGATCCGGAATCAGATTCCGAACAGCATTCGTATTATCGCCCAGATGACGATCATTGCGTCGCTGGTTATCCTGGTCGACCAGGTGTTGAAAGCCTACGCCTACGAAATCAGCAAGCAGTTGTCGGTGTTTGTGGGTCTGATCATTACCAACTGTATCGTTATGGGGCGCGCGGAAGCCTATGCGATGAAGAATCCTCCGGGTATGTCCTTCCTAGATGGTATTGGTAACGGTCTGGGTTACGGTGCAGTACTGCTGGTCGTTGGTTTCTTCCGTGAGCTTCTTGGGTCCGGTAAGCTGTTCGGCTTTGAAATCCTGCCGCTGGTTAACAATGGTGGCTGGTATCTGCCTAATGGCCTGATGTTGCTGGCACCCAGCGCCTTCTTCCTGATCGGCCTGTTGATCTGGGCATTACGTGCCTGGAAAACGGAGCAGGTTGAGGCACCTGAATACAAGATGGCAGCGCACACGACGGCTAAGGAGGCGCATTGATCATGGTTGAACATTATCTCAGCCTGTTCGTCAAAGCCGTGTTCGTTGAGAACATGGCGCTGGCGTTCTTCCTGGGCATGTGTACCTTCCTGGCCGTGTCCAAGAAGATCCAGACCGCGTTTGGTCTCGGTGTTGCGGTTATCGTGGTACTGGCAATTACCGTACCGGTCAATAACCTGATTTTTACTCACGTGTTGAAAGAAGGCACGATCGTTGAGGGCGTTGACCTGACGTTCCTCGGCTATATCACCTACATCGGTGTTATTGCTGCTATCGTTCAGATCCTTGAAATGTTTCTGGATCGCTATGTGCCGGCGTTGTACAACGCACTAGGCGTATTCCTGCCGCTGATCACGGTGAACTGCGCCATTCTGGGTGCATCCCTGTTCATGGTGGAACGGGACTACAGCTTTGGCGACAGTGTCGTATACGGTTTGGGCGCTGGTACTGGTTGGGCGCTGGCTATCGTGGCACTGGCAGGTATCCGTGAGAAGCTGAAATACAGTGACGTACCTCCGGGTCTCCGGGGGCTGGGCATCACATTCATTACCGTAGGACTGATGTCGCTTGGCTTCATGTCCTTCTCCGGTGTCCAGTTGTAAGGGGGGTGAAAGAGCATGAGTGATACGCAGATCATTGTACTGGGTGTCGTGATGTTCACGCTCATCGTGCTGAGCCTGGTGGCGATTATCCTCGCCGCCCGTTCCAGGCTGGTTAGCACCGGTGACGTGACCATTGAAATCAACGGCGATCCCAGCAAGACCATCACGGCTCCGGCCGGTGGCAAGCTACTGCAAACTCTGGCGGGTCAGGGCATTTTCCTGTCTTCTGCCTGTGGTGGCGGTGGTACCTGTGCCCAGTGTAAGTGTCAGGTTAGCGATGGTGGTGGTTCCGCGCTGCCGACGGAAGAGCCGCACTTTACCCGCCGTGAGTTGAATGAAGGCTGGCGTCTGTCCTGCCAGGTGCCGGTCAAGCAGAACATGCAGATCGAAGTGCCTGAAGAGTTCTTCGGCGTCCAGAAGTGGGAGTGTGAGGTGGTTTCCAACGATAACGTTGCGACGTTTATCAAGGAACTCACGCTGAAGCTGCCTGAAGGCGAGAATGTTGACTTCCGCGCCGGTGGTTATGTTCAGCTTGAAGCACCGGCTCATGAAGTTGACTACAAGAACTTCGATATTCCGGAAGAGTACAAGGGTGACTGGGACAAGTTTAACCTCTGGCAGTACAAGTCCAAGGTTAACGACACCGTTATCCGTGCCTATTCCATGGCGAACTATCCGGAAGAGAAGGGTATTCTGAAGTTCAATATCCGGATTGCGTCTCCGCCGCCGGGGATGGATGTACCGCCTGGGCAGATGTCTTCCTACGTCTTCAACCTGAAGCCGGGTGACAAAATCACTGTTTACGGTCCATTTGGTGAATTCTTTGCCAAGGAAACCGATGCAGAAATGGTTTTTGTTGGTGGTGGTGCGGGTATGGCGCCGATGCGCTCCCATATCTTCGACCAGCTCAAGCGCCTGGGTTCCAATCGCAAGATTTCGTTCTGGTATGGTGCGCGCTCCATGCGTGAATCCTTCTATGACGATGAGTATGATCAGCTGGCAGCCGATAACGACAACTTCAATTGGCATTTGGCCCTGTCTGATCCGCAGCCGGAAGATAACTGGGATGGCCTCACTGGGTTTATTCATAACGTTCTGTATGAAAACTACCTGAAGGACCACCCGGCACCTGAAGACTGTGAGTTCTACATGTGCGGGCCGCCCATGATGAACGCAGCGGTCATCAAGATGCTGGAAGATCTTGGTGTAGAGCGGGATAATATCCTTCTCGACGACTTCGGCGGCTGATAGGCGTTGAAGAAAAAAGCCCGGTATTACCGGGCTTTTTTGTGCCTGATGAATCGCGTATAGGAAGCCGTTCATCGGAAACTCGCATGGTAACGTCAGTGGGATCACGGTAGAATTCGTGCCTTGATTCACACTCAGGATATGGTTCCTTGCCTAAGCGTTTCCCCTTGACCCTGGTGCTGATTGCCGCTCTGGTATTAGCTGCTGCGGTTTATTATCAGTCGACAAGACCCTCCATCCATGCCCTCCATGGTAAAACCATGGGCACGACCTACAACATCAAATATGTCGCCGATAACTCGGTTCCTTCTGAGGATGTTATTGGTAAGCAGGTGCACCGTGCCCTGCAGGATGTTGATGACCGAATGTCGACCTATAAGCCGGATTCTGAATTGATGCGGTTTAACCGGCATCCTGTTGATCAGCCGTTTACCGCCAGTGCTGATCTGGCTTCCTTGATCAGTGAAAGCCAGAAGATTTCCCAAATGTCGGGTGGTGCTTATGATGTGACGTCCGGGGCGCTGGTGAACCTTTGGGGGTTCGGGGCCGGTAATCAGGCGACAGTAGCATCGCTGGATCCCGCACTGGATGATCCTGCGTTTATCCAGTGGCTGGAAGAGAGTGGCGCGTCCCATATACCGCCTGCGGATAAAATTCAGGAAGCCATGAAAACGGTAGGGTATGGCAGTGTGGCTGTTGATGATGAACAGAAAACACTCACTCGTCTGAAGCCCGTTTTTGTCGACCTCTCTTCGATTGCCAAGGGCTATGGCGTAGACCAGGCTGCCAGGGCGCTCGAGGCTCAGGGGGTTACGGATTATATGGTTGAGGTGGGTGGCGAAGTCCGTATTCGGGGGCATAAACCGGATGGACAGGTCTGGCGAATTGCCATCCGGCAGCCGGAATTGCTGACGGAACAGGCTGATGGCATCATAGAAGCCGATAACAAAGGGATAGCCACCTCTGGGGATTATCTGAATTACTACGAGCAGGATGGCGTGCATTACTCCCATTTGATAGATGCGCGCACCGGTTACCCTGAGAAACACCGTCTCGCTTCTGTGGCTGTTGTCGCTGACGATACCGCCACGGCCGATGCCTATGCCACGATGTTTATGATCCTCGGGGAAGAAAAGGGTTTGGCGCTGGCCGAAAAAGAGGGCTTGGCGGCTTACTTTATCTATCATACGGGTAAGGGCTTTGAATCGGTCGCCAGCACGGCCTTTAGGCCGTTCCTGGTTCAATAACTGTTTGCGATAAGCTGTACGACTAACGTCTAATTTGGGTGATATGCAATGACCGTTATGCTCCTGACATTTGCCCTGTTGCTGCTCATCATACTCGCCATGTCGATCGGTGTGATTTTTGCCAATAAACCGATCAAGGGGTCATGTGGTGGTTTGGGGAGCCTGGGCCTGAAGGAGGACTGCCCAATTTGTGGCGGTGGCGACAAGGAAGCTGAAAAGCTGCCAGAAAACGCCGCATCCCTGTTTTACGATGCCGGTAAGAAGCCGTCATAAGCGGCCGCGTCGAGCCTGCGAATAATCAGGCGGTTTGATCACCGCCGTTAACAGACCATTGGAGTGCCTTGATGGGTGTGAGCAATTATGATGTTGTCGTACTTGGCAGCGGACCGGCCGGTGAAGGGGCGGCCTTTAACGCAGTCAAGCTGGGGAAGCGTGTCGCGGTTGTCGAGCAGATGCCGACCGTTGGCGGAAACTGTACCCATCTCGGCACCATTCCTTCGAAAACACTCCGTCACTCCGTCAAGCAGATTTATAGCTTCAACAATAACCCCATGTTCCGGGAGATCGGTGAGCCTCGCTGGTTCAGTTTCCCGAATGTGCTGAAAAGTGCCCATGAGGTTATTCAGAAACAGGTCAAATCCCGTACCCAGTATTATGCGCGTAATCGCATTGACCTCTATTTCGGTATGGGCTGTTTCGTGGATGAGAACACCATTGAGGTGGTGGAAAATGGCGGGAATGTTGAGCATCTTTCGGCACGCCATATCATCATTGCTACCGGTTCACGGCCCTATCGTCCCGCTGATGTAGATTTCACGCATCCCCGTATTTATGACAGTGACACGATTCTGCAACTCAATCACACGCCGCGTCGGATTATTATCTATGGTGCAGGGGTTATTGGTTGTGAATACGCGTCCATATTTTCCAGCCTTGGCGTGTTGGTTGACCTTGTTGATACCCGTGATCGGCTCCTTTCGTTTCTGGATAACGAGATTTCCGATGCCCTGAGTTACCACCTAAGGAAAAACAATGTGATCATCCGTCACAATGAGGAATACCAGAAAATCGAAGGGACGGATGATGGTGTGGTCATGCACCTTAAGTCAGGCAAAAAAATCAAGGCCAACGCCCTGCTATGGGCGAATGGGCGCAGTGGTAATACGAAGAACCTGGGGCTGGAGAATATCGGGCTTGAAGCCAACAGCCGCGGGCAGTTGAGCGTCAATGAGTATTATCAGACATCCGTTGATAATGTGTATGCTGCCGGTGATGTGATTGGCTGGCCCAGCCTGGCCAGCGCTTCCTATGATCAGGGGCGTTTTGCCGCCAACAACATCAAGGGTGATGAGGCACCACTGTTTGTCAGCTCGGTACCTGCCGGTATTTATACCATTCCCGAGATCAGCTCACTGGGTAAAACAGAAGAAGAGTTGACTGAAGCCGCTGTTCCTTACGAAGTCGGTAAAGCCTTTTTCTCTCGACTGGCCAGGGCTCAGATTACCGGTGAAACTGCGGGCATGCTGAAAATACTGTTCCATCGGGAAACTCTGGAAATCCTCGGTATTCACTGTTTTGGTGACCAGGCAGCCGAGATTGTCCATATCGGCCAGGCCATCATGGAGCAACCCAATGAGGTGAACAGCCTCAAGTATTTCCTGAATACGACCTTCAACTACCCAACGATGGCGGAAGCCTACCGGGTTGCAGCCTTGGATGGCATGAACCGCGTTTTTTGATTTTTTCTGAAAATCCCGGCATTGCGCACCATGCGATGTCGGGTTTATCGTTTTTGGAAACCTCCGCCTGTCTAAGCTGTCTATAAGTATTCCTAGTGTCTAAAAGGCATCCGGTATGGCAACGATTCTGAATTGTTGGATGCTGAGATACCGTGAAGGAAACACACGATGGCAGTGCCACAGGGCATGACTTCAAATCGGGCCTTTATCCTGGCTATTGCAGGTGCTGCAATAGGGCTGGGCAATATATGGCGTTTTCCCTATATGGCTGGGGAGAATGGCGGCAGTCTCTTTTTTGTTCTGTATCTATTCTTCGTTCTGCTTTTAGGCATGCCGGTCATGATTTCTGAAATCATCATTGGCCGGGCAGGGCGAGCTACACCTGCCACTTCGATTCGTCAGTTGGCTGTTGCATCCGGCGGTTCCCGACACTGGGGAAAGCTGGCATGGCTGGGTACACTGGCTGCGTTACTGATATTGTCGTTTTATTGCGTGGTATCAGGTTGGGCATTGTTTTATTTTATTCAGTCTGTAACTGGTCAGTTAGGCCAACTGACTGCAGATCAGGCACAGAATGTTTTCGAGACATTTCTGGCAGACCCTTTCTCTGTTGTCAGTTATCAGCTGCTGTTTATGGCAATGACGCTGTGTGTCAGCGCGCGGAATATTGCCAGTGGTATTGAGAGGCTCAACAACCTGATGATGCCGTTGCTATACGTAATATTGATCGCATTGGTTATCGTTACATCACAATTTCCTGGTTTTTCAGATGCGGTTTATTATCTCTTCACACCTGATTGGCAGAGATTGGAATGGTCGGTTGCTTTGGAAGCCATGGGGCACGCGTTTTTTACGCTTGCGGTTGGTGCCTGTTGTCTGATGGCTTATGGCGCCTACATGCCTGATCGGCAGTCGGTGTTTAAAGCGGCGGGTATTGTGATTTTGCTGGATTTGCTGGTTGCAGTGCTGACTGGGTTGGCAACATTTTCCGTCGTTTTTTCGAAAGGATTGGCTCCGTCATCGGGACCGGGACTGATGTTTGAGACACTTCCCGTTGCACTGGGTGAGTTGTCAGGGGGGCTGTGGTTGATGCCTCTGTTTTTCCTACTGCTGGTCATTGCAACCTGGACGTCCTCGGTGAATCTGGCGGAACCGCTGGTTGTTGCTATTGCAAGGGCCGGTAATTTCAGCAGGAAAAAGGCGGCCATGATGACAGGGGGCATAGTATGCCTGCTGGGATTGATTCCCGCACTGTCATTCAATGTTTTCGATTCGGTACACACCCAGTCCGGCAAAACCTTGTTTGACCTGTTTACGGCGTTTCCCACAGATATATTGCTGCCGCTGACAGGCTTTTTGATTCTGCTATTTGCGGGCTTTGTAATAGACAGAGAGATTTTGATGACCCAGCTGGGTATTCACCGAAAACTGTTTCAGCCTTGGCAGATTATTGTGCGCTATATCAGCCCTGCACTGGTTTTGTTGGTCTTTGCCTGGTCCTGGATGCACTAAATGCTAATCTGGTCCCAGTGTCGACGCTGCCAGACGATCAGAAGTGCTGTCGATATCAACAGTTTCTGAAGCAATAGAACACACCACACAGCCGTAAGACTGGCGTTACCATCATGGGTGACCAGCCAGATACCGGGTAACATGAATAGCCATAGCGTACTGAATCGTATGGCAAGCACCGTTTTGTTGGCTCCTGCGCCAAGTAGTGACTGGGTCAAGACGAGCGCAAATGATTCAATAATGATGCCGACTCCTGCCAGCTGAAGGGGTAATACCGCTAATTTAACGAGAGTTTCATCACTACCGAGAAAGGGGCCGAGGAACAATTCTGGGAAGACCAGTACCGGAACACTGAGTAGTGCCAGGATGGCACAGGCCAGTAGGGCTACATCCAACCCCCATCGCCAGGCTTCCTGCTGTTTGCCAGCGCCCAAAGCGTGGCTCACCAGCGTAGTTGATGCCATCCCTAGTCCGATGCCTGGGAGAATCAGTACCAGTGAAATATTGATCAATACATGGGCAACGGCCATGGCTTCACTACCCAGTCGGGCGATAAGCCAGAACATCAGCGACATGCCAAGGGCAAAACAGGTTTGTTGTGCAGAGTCAGGAATGGCAAGGCGAATCAGGCGAAAGAAACCCTGACGTGAGGGAAGCCTGAAGCGAAGCTCCGCCTGACGTGCTCGCTGGCGAATAAAATAATGATTTAGAATTGCGCCAAGGTACATGGCGATCAAAGTACCTGTGGCAGCCCCGGCAACGCCCAGCGGTGGAAAGCCAAGCAGACCATAAATCAGGATATAGCTGATGATGGCATTGCATAAATGGGTAAACAGCAGCAGACGGAAGAACGCGCCAGATTCCCGAATGCCATTCCAGAAGCCTCGATAGGACAGGTTGAGCACGGCAGCCGGCAGGCTCAGCACACGAATGGCAAAGTAGAGCGCAGCCGCTTCTGTTACTGCATGATCCGCCTGAAAGACAGGCATGATATTGCCCGCTTCCAGGCTGAGTAGGATACAGAGCGGTAGAGCAAAGAGTAACGCAATCAGAAATCCGCCGCAGACAGGCTCCAGCAGATTACCCACGCCTTCACCCCGGCGGCGCGCCACCTGAGCCTGGATCGCCGCCGACAAACCACTGATCAATCCGAAACTGACAAAAATCGCATAATTCCCGGCCCCGACAGCCGCCAACGCAGATTCACCCAGTTGACCCACCAGAAGTGTGTCAACCAGGTTTATCAGGCTTTGCGAGAACATGGTGCCGATGATCGGCAGGCCAAGGGACAGAATTGTGCGGATACGGTCTTGCACAACTACCTCTATCGGGGGCGGAGGAGGCGGGCCGCAGGCCCGTTCCTTATGCCGGATCGTAGTTCAGGTTTGGCGCCAGCCAGCGCTCGGCCTCTTCAATAGTAATGGACTTCCGTTCAGCGTAGCTTTCCACCTGGTCCCGGTCGATTTTGCCAATGGCAAAGTAGTTCGAATCCGGGTGGGAGAAATACCAGCCGCTGACACTGGCGGTCGGGAACATGGCGAAATGTTCCGTGAGGCTGACACTGGTTTCTTGTTCTGCATCCAGCAGACGGAACAGCGTGGCCTTTTCCGTATGGTCAGGGCAGGCAGGATAGCCGGGCGCCGGACGAATGCCACGATAGGCTTCCTTGATCAGCTCGGTATTGCTGAGTTTCTCATCGGCGCAGTAGCCCCAGTATTCCTGGCGGACACGCTCGTGCATGTACTCGGCTAGCGCCTCGGCCAGACGATCAGCCAGTGCCTTGACCATGATGCTGTTGTAATCGTCGTGAGCGTCTTCAAAGCTTTTCGCCAGTTCTTCTGCACCGATGCCTGCGGTGACGACAAAACCGCCCACATAGTCCTCGATTCCTGTGTCGCAGGGCGCGACAAAGTCAGACAGGCTGGCATTGGGTTTGCCGGGCCCTTTCTGGGTTTGCTGACGGAGATGATGGAGTCTGGCCAGTTCCTCTGTGCGACTCTCGTCGGTATAGAGGACAATGTCATCGTGATCAACCTGGCTGGCGGGCCAGAAGCCAATCACTGCACGAGCCTGGATTTTATCTTCACTGATCAGTGTTTGTAGCATTGCCTGCGCATCATCGAAGAGTTTGCGGGCTTCAGTGCCAACGACTTGGTCATCGAAGATCTTCGGGTATTTGCCGTGCAGATCCCAGGTGATAAAGAAGGGGGTCCAGTCGATGTAATCGACCAGTGTTGCCAATGAGACAGCAAGCGTACGACGTCCCAGAAATGCGGGCTTCGGCGGCTGATAACCCTGCCAGTCGATAGGTATTTTATAGGTGTGGAGCGTGTCGTATGGTCGACGTTCCGCCTTGGGGCGGCGATTGGCGTTCCGCTCCCGCACCTTTTCATATTCGGCTTTGACTGAAGCGACAAAATCGGTCTTCAGTGTTTTGCTCAATAACTGGGTCGCAACACTGACACTGCGAGAGGCATCTGGCACATAGACAACGGCATCCCGTTTAAAACAGGGTTCAATCTTGAGCGCCGTGTGGGCACGTGATGTGGTTGCACCGCCAATCAACAATGGAGTATCAAAAGATTGCCGCTCCATCTCGCTGGCGACATGGACCATCTCATCAAGGGACGGTGTGATCAGGCCAGAGAGACCAATGATATCGACGTTCTCATCACGGGCTGTCTGCAGAATCTTTTCGCAGGGCACCATAACGCCGAGGTCTATCACTTTATAATTGTTGCACTGCAGGACAACGCCGACGATATTCTTGCCAATATCGTGGACATCGCCCTTGACGGTGGCCATCAGCACTTTGCCTTTGCTTTCAGTCTTGCCGTCTTTTTCTTCCTCAATGAAGGGCACCAGGTGCGCAACGGCCTGTTTCATGACCCGTGCGCTTTTGACCACCTGGGGCAGGAACATCTTGCCTTCACCAAACAGGTCGCCAACGATGTTCATGCCATCCATCAGCGGACCTTCGATGACCTCAATGGGGCGTGAAGCTTCAAGCCGGGCCGCTTCGGTATCTTCTGTGATATAAGTCGTTATACCTTTGACCAGCGCGTGTTCCAGTCGTTTGTTGACCGGCCACTCGCGCCAGGCCTGGTCTTCTTCCGACTTTTCGGTACTGCCATCGCCACGGTATTTGTCGGCAATGGCCAGGAGTGCTTCGGTTGCCCCGTCGTTACGATTGAGTACGACATCTTCGACACAGTTTCGTAGCTCTTCAGGAATATCTTCATAAATGGCCAGCTGGCCGGCATTGACGATACCCATATCCATACCCGCACGAATGGCGTGATACAGAAACACTGCATGAATCGCTTCCCGTACGGGGTTATTGCCGCGGAAGGAGAAGGACACATTGCTGACACCGCCGGAGATCATGGCGTGGGGCAGGTTCACTTTAATAAAGCGGGTGCTATTGATGAAGTCGACGGCGTAGTTGTTATGGTCATCAATACCGGTGGCGACAGCGAAGATATTGGGATCAAAAATAATATCCTGTGGCGGGAAATACAGTTCATTCACCAGGATCTTATAAGAGCGTTGGCAGATGGCATTCTTGCGTTCTTCGGTATCCGCCTGGCCGGTTTCATCAAAGGCCATAACGACGACCGCCGCACCATAACGTTTACAGAGCAGTGCCTGTTCCCGGAAGTTGTCTTCACCTTCTTTCAGGCTGATGGAGTTAACAATGCCTTTACCCTGTATACATTTGAGGCCGGTTTCGATGATCTCCCACTTGGAGGAATCAATCATGATCGGCACACGGGAAATGTCGGGTTCAGAGGCGATCAGGTTAAGAAACCGGATCATGGCCTGAAGGCTGTCCAGCATGCCTTCATCCATATTGATATCAATGAATTGCGCGCCATTCTCAACCTGGGTTCTCGCAACATCTAATGCGGTATCGTAATCCTCGGCCTTGATCAATCGCTTGAACGCTGCCGACCCGGTAATGTTGCAACGCTCGCCGACATTGACGAACAGGGAGTCTGCAGTGATGTTAAATGGCTCCAGACCACTCAAACGACAGGCAACTGGTATCTCTGGAATACGCCGGGGAGATAACGACGTCATACGGCGCGCGATTTCGGCAATATGCTCAGGGCTGGTGCCACAGCAACCGCCGATGATATTGACCAGGCCGGAACGGGCAAACTCTTCAACGATGTCTGCCATCTGTTCCGGTGTTTCATCATATTCACCGAATTCGTTTGGCAACCCGGCATTGGGGTGCGCGCTAACGTAGGTGTTGGCTTTGGTTGCGAGCTCCAGCACGTAAGGGCGAAGCTCTTCGGCGCCCAGTGCGCAATTCAGGCCAATACTGATCGGTTTCGCATGGGAAACGGAGTTCCAGAAGGCCTCGGTGGTCTGGCCGGACAGGGTTCTGCCGGAGGCGTCCGTAATCGTACCGGAGATCATGATCGGGAGTTCAAACCCCAGTTCCGCATAAACATCCTGAACCGCAAAGATGGCGGCTTTTGCATTGAGGGTATCAAACACGGTTTCGATCAATATGATATCGGCGCCGCCCTCGATGAGTGCCCTGGTTGCTTCGCGGTAGCCTTCAGCTAATTCGTCAAAGGAGGTGTTGCGAAAGCCGGGGTCGTTTACGTCCGGTGAAATGGACGCAGTTCGGCTGGTCGGCCCGAGTACGCCAGCAACAAAGCGAGGTTTGTCCGGTGTCTCCAGCGTCATGGCCTTGGCGACTTTACGGGCAAGGCGGGCGGATTCCCGGTTGATGTCGCTGACATGTCCTTCCATGCCGTAATCTGCCATGGCTACCGGTGTGGCGTTGAAGGTGTTGGTTTCGAGAATATCGGCACCGGCTTCGAGATAGGCGCGATGAATACCTTCGATAATGGCCGGTTGGGTCAGTGACAGCAGGTCGTTATTGCCTTTCAGGTCTGAAGGCCAGTCCTCGAAGCGTTCCCCCCGGTAATCGGCTTCCTCGAGTTTGTGTTCCTGGATCATGGTGCCCATGGCGCCGTCCAGAATCAGGATGCGGTTGGCTAAGGCGTCGTGCAGCAGGCTGATACGTTTCTCTCTGGACATCATTATTGTTTCGTCTGGCCTTGGATGGATTAGCGCAGCGCAATGGTACCAGAATTAGCGTCAGCAATGGGATGGGGAAATGGAAATGCCGTTGGGAACCGGCATTTCCATATATTGATCAATCAGGCCTGGACAGTGGGCTGATGTGGGGTGGCAAATAGCTTGAAAGCGATGGTCAGGATGATGGCGACACCCAGTGTTGTCGCGGTCAGCATCGCCAGCGGCAGGGTGCTGCTGTGATCAATCTTGCCGGCCAGGGTGCTGACCAGGCTGGCGACCAGCATTTCCAGGAAGAAGATCAGGCCGGAAGCGGTGCCCACATGTTTTTTCAGATGGCTGAGGGCATTGGCCTGGCAGGCCGGCATGAACAGACCCAGGCCTGCTTCATAAATCGCGACACCGGCGACATAACCGATAATGGATTGTCCATCGGTGATCAGGGCGCTGACAACAGCGACCAGTGTGCCGGTGATCAGGATACACCAGGCTAGGCGTTGGCTTTTCGCTTTACCCAGCCAATCCGTAATGCGGCCTGCCAGCAGGCTGCTACCGATATAAGCGCCCATGATGATCGCGAACAGCATGCCATAGGTTTTAGGTGCCAGTTCAAAGTGACCAATCAGTACGAAAGGCGCGCTGGCGACAAACACAAAGGCGCCGGAGAAGGCGAGGGCTGCGGTCAGCGTCAGTGTCATGAAACGACGGTCGCTGAACAGATCGCGGTAACCGGCCAGCATACCGGCCAGGGAAGTCTCGGTGTCCGGTGTATTGCTTTCTGGTAACAGGCTGACAGCGCCGGCGACAAATGCGCCGAATACAATCATGGCCACGAAGTTGGAATGCCAGCCGAACAGCTCCTGCAACACGCCACCAATAATGGGTGCCACCATGGGAGCGATACAAAGCGTGGCGCTGATCATGCCAAGGATTTTGACATCATTTTTGTCTTTATAGAGATCCCGGGCAATGGCGCGTGAAAGCGCGGTGCCGAAACAGCCTGCTACAGCCTGCAGGAAACGGGCAGCAATAAATACCTCAATGCTGCTGGTCCAGAGAATAACGCCAGTAGCAATCAAGTAGACCAGGTAGCCAACCAGCAGGGTTTTACGACGGCCAAATCGGTCAGAAAGTGGGCCACAGATCAGCATGGATACCGAAAAACCGATCATGAAGATGCTGACTGTCCACTGGGTGACGGCGGCGGAGCTGCCAAAGGCTTCAGTAATGGCCGGCAAGGAAGGGGTAAACAGGTCTATGGAAAGCGGTCCGACCATGGCGCTCAGCACGAGGATGAGCATGACCAGGCCTGAATGTCGATTGTGATCGATTTTCAGCACGTTGCCACCGAGGGGGATTGAGGAAAAAGGCGGCAAAATAGCGATGTCAGGTCTAACGGGCAATCCGTGAAATTACTTCATGTTCTATAGAATACGAATAACCGGGGTTTAACTGAGTGGTTTGGTCGGCTTTTCAGCGGGTGAGGACAGGAGTAGAATTCAGGCAACAGCGATCAAACTACAGGCAGTAATAACGTTGACTACCACGGATCTCAAAATAGATATTACCGAATCGGCACAGGACTACCTGCGTGAGCTGCTGGACAAGCAGTCGGTCGAAGGCATTGGTGTACGCCTCTTTGTGACCCAGCCGGGCACGCCGCATGCAGAAACCTGCCTGGCGTACTGCAAACCGGGTGAGCACAAGGAAACCGACCTGAAGATTGAACTGGAAAAGTTCGATGTCTGGATTGAGGCGGAAAGCGAAGAATACCTGGAAGAAGCAATCGTTGATTATGCGACCGATCGGATGGGCGGCCAGCTGACCATCAAGGCGCCGAATGCCAAGACGCCGAAGATCGGAGATGACAGCTCGCTGGATGCCAAGATCAATTATTACCTGACCACAGAGATCAACCCCGGTCTGGCCTCCCACGGCGGTATGGTGCAGCTGGTCGAGATCGATGAAGGCGTTGCGATTCTTCAGTTTGGCGGTGGTTGTCAGGGTTGCGGTATGGTCGATGTGACACTGAAAGATGGTGTCGAGAAAACACTGAAAGAACGTATTCCTGAGCTGGTTGGCGTGCGTGATGTCACTGACCACTCAAATCGGGACAATGCTTTTTATAAGTAAGCTCGTTACTGATACCAGAAAGGCCTGATCTGTAGTAGTTCAAACCTGATCACTCAGGCCTTTTTTATTTTGGATGATTACTGCATCCAATCTGATTACGTCTGCGTGTAGTAGTTCAAACCTGATCTGACAGTTACCGATTTTCCAGAGGGTGTCTGTCAGATCAAATCTGAACTAATCCAACCTATATTACCGGATTGGCGATAGGTATTGGTTTTGCGTTGTGGCACCTGTTTGTATCGCGCTCTCTGCCTTGGTTGGGTATAGTTATTGCTTTGCTGCCCGAACTGTTGTTCTTTGTTCGTCTGTTTCTGCATCCTGTTGCTCGTATCAGCCACAATCTTTATGGGCTATTAGTCGCTGCCGCTATTGGCGCTTCTTTCTCTCTGATTGTCCCATCATCCAGTTCGGTGCCTTTTGTTCTGAGCCTTTTGGTTGGAATAGGCGGCGGGTCTCTTTATATATTCTGGTATTCACGGTTGGATCGGCCAGAGAATGATCAATTGGTTGTGGGGCAGTCGTTACCACGGTTTACGGTGATGGATGCTGATGGTAAGGCTATTGTGTCAGACACATTTAAAGGTCGGCCGCTACTACTGCTTTTCTTTCGGGGTAACTGGTGTCCCTTGTGTATGGCACAGATTTGGGAAGTCGCTCCCCAATATAGAGCATTAGATGCACGGGGCGTGAGAGTTGCACTGTTCAGCCCACAGTCTCACGAGAATACCCGTACGCTTGCGCAACGTTTTGATGTGCCTATGGAGTTTTATACCGACTCCAGCAATAGCGCGGCCCGAGCCTTAAAAATCAATCATGATGACGGGCTGCCTGAAGGGTTGCAGGTGCTGGGTTACGACAGTGATACCGTTTTCCCTACGGTGATCATGGCAGATGCTGGTGGGCGTATAGTTTTTGCTGATTTGACAGACAATTACCGTGTCCGGCTGAAGCCTGATGTTTTTTTCAGGGTTTTAGATAGGTCATATTGTATAGCAATATTATACAATCATATATCTTGTCTTAAATTAGAAAATAACCTGAAAGACTCTCTAATGAGGCTGTCGCGAAACCAGTATCAACGGGTAATATACACACAGCTGCAGATAGCCCGTAACGACCAATGACAATCGGGTAGCCGAGGGTCTCTAGCCCTCAGCCCCCACAACACCCTGCATGCGGGTCCGCACAGGGCGTTTCCTGAAGATGTTTTAAAGTACACTGGCCGATTAGCTCCGGCATACTCCAAT
>MUIA01000130.1 GCA_002084115.1 Oceanospirillales bacterium LUC14_002_19_P2
GAAACCCTCTCCCTGAAACTGAAGGTCAATCATTTTCAGCTCAGGGCGAAGATTTACATGACCGCTCTGCGGGCATCATTCGAGCAGCTAAGGTTATTCGTTACTGCGTAACTTGAGTTGTTATAACTGCAAGAAACGGTCGAGGTGAGTGTATTTTGTCCTGACATGCAATCTGGTAAAGTTATCGGCTTTGTCTCAGTAACCAGATTCAGCGCGGAATTACAGCAATGGAAGTCAATCCCATCGTGAATACCATCAAAGATATGACCGAGCGCACCACTGTGCTCAGGGGGTATCTTTGACTACGCCAACAAGAAAGATCGGTTGGTAGAAGTTGAGAGAGAGCTGGAAGACCCGGCGGTCTGGAATAATCCGGAAAATGCTCAGGCGCTGGGGCGTGAGCGCTCTCAGTTGGAAGGGGTCGTACGCACTATTGAAGATCTGACCCAAGGGCTGATTGATGCCCAGGAACTGCTGGATATGGCGGTTGAAGAAGGCGACAGCGATGGTGTCGAAGAGATCGTCGTTGAGCTGGAAAGCCTGGGGCATCATCTGGAACAGCTGGAATTCCGCCGCATGTTTTCCGGTGAGATGGATCCAAATAACGCGTACCTGGATATCCAGGCAGGCTCCGGTGGTACTGAAGCCCAGGACTGGGCCAACATCCTACTGCGCATGTACCTGCGCTGGGGTGAGAAACGTGGTTTCAAAACAGAAATTATTGAAGTCTCTGCCGGTGAAGTGGCGGGCATCAAGTCTGCGACCGTACAGTTTACCGGTGAGTATGCCTTTGGCTGGCTGAGAACCGAAACCGGTGTTCATCGCCTTGTACGTAAATCGCCGTTTGATTCCGGTAATCGTCGGCATACGTCGTTTTCATCGGTGTTTGTGTCCCCGGAGATTGACGACAATATTGAGATTGAAATCAACCCGGCAGACCTGCGAGTGGATACCTACCGTTCCAGTGGTGCGGGTGGTCAGCACGTTAACACCACCGATTCGGCGATCCGTATTACCCATATGCCGTCGGGTATTGTCGTACAGTGTCAGAACCAGCGTTCACAGCACCAGAACCGCGATAAGGCCATGCAGCAGTTGAAGGCCAAGCTGTACGAACTGGAGATGCAGAAGCGTACGGCGGATCAACAGGCTCTGGAAGACAGTAAGTCCGATATCGGCTGGGGCAGCCAGATTCGTTCCTATGTACTGGATTCTTCACGCATCAAGGATTTGCGTACGGGCGTGGAAACCAGTAACTGTAATGCGGTACTGGATGGTGATCTGGACAAGTTTATCGAGGCCAGTTTGAAACAGGGACTTTAAGCGTCACCCCCCGTATATGATCGGGAAAAAATCTGTGCCATCTTCTATCATTGATTCCAATCCGGAGCGGGCGAGGCCCGCTCCCTGAGTTTTCAGGACAGCTACCTAACATGTCGAACGAAACCGCTTCCGAGAACAGCGTGACAGAACAACAGGACGAAAACCGCCTGATTGCCATGCGCCGCGAGAAACTGGCTGCTATCCGGGGAAAGCGTAATGCGTTTCCCAATACCTTCCGCCGCGAGCACTATGCGGGCAAATTGCAGGAAGCGTACAAGGATGTTAGTAAAGACGGTCTGGCTGAGGCCGGTATCCAGGTAAGCGTCGCTGGTCGTGTCATGCTGAACCGCGGTGCTTTCATGGTGCTGCAGGATATGTCTGGCCGCATCCAGCTGTATGTGGATCGCAAGTCACTGGACGCTGACACGCTGGCCGAGATCAAAACCCTTGATCTGGGCGACTCTATCGGTATATCCGGCACCCTGCAGCGTTCTGGTAAAGGCGATCTTTACGTCAATATCGAGCAGTTCGAACTGTTGTCCAAGTCGCTGCGTCCGCTGCCTGAAAAGCATAAGGGTCTGGCTGATATGGAGCTGCGCTATCGCCAGCGCTATGTCGACCTGATCACCAGTGAGCGTTCCCGTGAAGTGTTCCGTATCCGTTCCAAACTGGTAGACGGTATTCGTCGTTACCTAGCGGATCGTGATTACATGGAAGTGGAAACGCCCATGCTACAGGTGATTCCCGGTGGTGCGACTGCCCGTCCATTCATCACTCACCACAATAGCCTCGATATTGACATGTACCTCCGTATTGCACCGGAGCTGTACCTGAAGCGTCTGGTTGTGGGTGGTTTTGAGCGGGTGTTTGAGATCAACCGTAACTTCCGTAACGAAGGTCTGTCCACCCGGCATAACCCGGAATTCACCATGCTGGAATTCTACCAGGCTTATGCTGATTACCGTGACCTGATGGACTTGACTGAAGATATGCTGCGTACTCTGGCGCAGGATATTCTGGGCACCACTACCATCACCAACACGATTTACGACAAGAACGGTGAAGTGGCGGAAACGGTCGAATACGATCTGGGCAAGCCGTTTGTTCGTATGTCCATGGTGGAATCCATCATGCATTACCGTCCGGAGTTCACCCGTGAGCAGCTGTCTGACCGTGAATCTGCAAAAGCTGTTGCTGAAAGCCTGGGCATTCAGGTGAAAGAGATCTGGGGACTGGGCAAGATTCAGACTGAGATCTTCGAAGAAACCGCCGAGCACCAGCTGATTCAGCCAACCTTCATCACAGAGTATCCGGCAGAAGTTTCACCGCTGGCGCGTCGTAATGATGATAACCCGCACATTACCGATCGTTTCGAGTTCTTTGTTGGTTGTCGCGAGTTGGCTAACGGCTTCTCCGAGCTGAATGACCCTGAAGACCAGCATGAACGCTTCATGCAGCAGGTGCAGGAAAAAGACGCCGGTGATGACGAAGCCATGCACTATGATGCAGACTATATTCGGGCGTTGGAATATGGCCTGCCGCCGACGGCAGGTGAAGGTATCGGCATTGACCGTCTGGCCATGCTGTTTACCGACTCACCTTCCATCCGGGATGTGATACTGTTCCCTCATATGCGCCCAGAAGCATAAGACCGACTGGCCGGTGCTCGTCACCGGCTAACCCGAAGGACTGGCGGGTCAGGGACTGGCCGTGGCAAACCTGGAAAAATCAAGGCATTCCTTATGGAAGCGATCAAAGAAACACCACAATTGGTGGAAGGCCTGACCTACAAGGGCCGGAAAACCAGTAGAGCCGGCAGTGAACAACGGCGACGGGCTATTCTTGAGGCGGCGCTTCGAATCGTCGTTCGGGATGGTGTTCGAGGTGTACGACACCGTGCGGTTGCCAAGGAGGCGGATGTTCCTTTGTCTGCTACTACCTATTACTTCAAGGATATTTCGGATCTCATTACCGACACCTTTACGCTGTTTGTCGAAATGGGCGCTGAGAAGTTCCGTTCCTACTGGGAAGATTCACACCGCACGCTCCAAAATACCATGGCGCACATTTCGGATTCTGCCGAATCCGGTCAACACCTGATTAATGCCATGACGGATCTGGCGGTTGCTTATGTGTTGAATCAGCTGCGTCAGCACCGGGATTATCTGATGGCTGAGCAGGCATTCAAACTGGAATGTTTGCGTAATGAAAACCTGCGACCGATTGCCTTCAAGCATCAACAATATCTGTTGAATGATCTTGTGGCATTTTTCAAGCAGGCAGGTTCAGATAATGCTGAGATGGATGCCCGTTTGATGTTTACGGCGATTATGACCGTAGAGTATGAAGGCTTGCTGCAGAATCCGGATCATCTGGATGAAACCGTTATTCGTGGCTACCTGCATCGGCAGATTGAGCTCATGTTGAATCATGTCGTATTGCGCTGATTGAAGCGTATGCTGTTACCGTATTCGCAGAGGCATTCATTCTCGCGTGTCTTTGCGAATGCGGTTTCCTTCACCCCCTGCCCCTGTAATAGAATGCCCGCAAAGACTGATAGAGCGGGAAATCATGAAGCTAAATCACCAGACCCAGTTGCTTGCCGTTGCCATCGTTACGTTGATAGCAACTGTCTTTGTGCTGGATTATTACGGTTATCTTCGCCACTCCAATGAATCTGATGCAATTTATATGGCGGAATTCAGCTTGATAGCCAATGTGCCTGGTCAGGATCAGTATGTCTCCCATATTCCCGCCAAAAAACGAGCGCGTTGTATAGACCATTATCTGGTATTGGAGTCTACAGAAAAGGCAGGGGCAACGGGATTGTTGGTTGACAAAAAGCAGCGTCCTGTTCGCTGTGAATTTAATGGAGAGCTTTGATCATGCCTGGCGTTGTTCTTGAGGAAAGCTGGAAGGAGCGTCTCAGCGGGGAGTTTTCCAAGGATTACATGTGTAATCTCAAAACCTTTCTTTTGGGGCAAAAGCAAGCCGGTAAGTGTATCTACCCGAAAGGCAGTGAATACTTCCGTGCGCTGGATCTTACGCCTTTTGACCAGGTTAAGGTCGTGATTCTTGGCCAGGATCCTTATCATGGCCCGGGGCAGGCGCATGGGTTGTGTTTTTCGGTCAGGCCCGAGGTGCAGGCTCCTCCTTCCCTGGTGAACATGTACAAGGAGCTGCAAAGCGATCTGGGTATACCGCCAGCTAATCATGGCTTTCTCGAGCATTGGGCAAAGCAGGGCGTATTGCTGCTGAATAGTGTGCTGACGGTTGAACATAAACAGGCAGCATCACATCAGGGGCGAGGTTGGGAGCAGTTTACCGACCGGATTGTGGCTGAGTTGAATGAGAAAAAAGAGCACCTGGTCTTTATCCTTTGGGGTTCGTATGCCCAGAAAAAGGGAGCATTCATTGATCAGCAGCGACATATTGTGGTCAAGTCCGCCCATCCTTCGCCGCTGTCGGCGTACCGGGGCTTTTTTGGCAGCCGTCCTTTTTCAAAAACGAATGAATACCTGGTTTCTCATGGCATGGAACCGATCGACTGGCAGTTGCCGGATGTGAGTGGGTTTGTCAGCAGTAAGCCGGCGTTGCAGGAGGCGGATCAGATTTGAAGCTTGTTCCTCATGGCTCGTGCCATCTTGCTGCGTTTTTTCTGCTTTTTACGATTTTTCTTGCTGGTAGAAGGCGCTGCTGAACCCAGTTGTTGAAGCTCTTTTTCCGCTTCATTACGCTTTTCGGCGGATTCTGGAATCTGCTCCATAAAAGCCTTTCCTGCACCTTGCTCCAGGCCAAGCTCCTGGCGCAGGGCATCCAGTTGTTTGAGTTGGCCTTCAACGTTGTTAACGAGCTTGTTGTTCTCGTAAATTGCGTTATGGAGGTTTTCGTCTTCAGTCGCCATGATTAGTTAATGTTCCTGATAATATTCTTGGCCTGATCGTACTGGCTCTTCATGAATGTGGACGCCAGATCCAGTGACTGGGTGTATTTCTTGTTGTAAGAATCCAGCTTTGTCAGCTCGATATTTGAAATACTGGACACGGAATCCCTCATATCCTTGATCTGGGTTTGCAGGTTGGCAATTTCTTCCGGGGTCAACAAACCGGTTCCGCTGGCGTCATAGACGGTCACACCGACACTTTCCAGAAGCTTGACGTCTTCCGGGGTTAGCACCTGGTTGTATACATTGCTGCTTTCATCAATCGCCGAAGCCTCTTCGTGCTGGCGCTCCTCGGTGATTTTACTGCCGAGTTTCAGTTCGCTGCCCTCATAGATCCAGTCATCTGCCTGATCGCCCATCTTGAAGACTTGGCCGTCATTAGTAGCTTGATCAAGCATGGCACCATTGAGTGAGGGTTCACCGATTTGAGGTTTGTTATCCGCTATGCCGGTGACTTCGATTGATTGGTTGCCCTTGGTGATCGTTAGCGAGTCGGTATAAACGTTGCCGTCTTTTCT
This sequence comes from Oceanospirillales bacterium LUC14_002_19_P2, assembly GCA_002084115.1. Taxonomy (GTDB): domain Bacteria; phylum Pseudomonadota; class Gammaproteobacteria; order Pseudomonadales; family Endozoicomonadaceae; genus Kistimonas. The sequence goes on from MUIA01000130.1 coordinate 5,785, forward strand.
GCCTTTTGCGGTCGTTTTTACATGGATTTTTGTGCCGTCATCCAGCACAAAGGTGCCGTCAGACTGGAAATCCCAGTATCCGTTTCGGTCACCTTCAGACACATGAGGGTCTCCCCAGATCTTGGTGCTGTTGCCATTTGCATCAACGATTGACCAGGCTTCGCTGTTTCCATGGATGAGGATCTTGTTGCCATTATCGAGTGCTATTTCTTTGGGGGTCTTATCGCGATCGACTGTCCAGGTGGGCTTGCTGACGGTTTCTGTCTGGGTTTTATGATTGGCCAGTTTGGAATAGATCTGGTTTAGCTGCTTGATCTGGTCGTTTTGGCTTTTTACCAGTGCTGCCTGACTGCGGATCTGTTGATCCAGCATCTCTGAACGATCCAGCATGGTTTGCATCATCAGGTCAGCTAGGCTGAGCTTTTCCCCTGAAGCTTCGCCGATGCCTTTTAGATCGACACCTTGTATACCACCTGTTGATCCAATGTTCTGGCCAGACATGACGCCCAACTCCCTTTGTGTCTATCGATACCTGTAGTCAGCCTTGCAGTGTGTCAGCCGTACGCATATGCGACGTGTCACAAGGATGACCGTCAAATGAATTTGCCTCGCCGCTTTCGGCCCCCGCTTTTGTTCTCGGCAGGTTCAGGCTCGCCCCGCATTTTACGTTGTTCTTTCCGCTCAGCCTTCTGGCGACGCTTCTCCAGCGTGACCGCTTCCTTGACATCGTTTTTGACCTGGGTTTTCCAGTCATTCATCTCTTGCATGGCTTCCTTGAGGTCTTCACCGGAAACCAGGCCTTTCTCGTTGGCTTCCTTGATCAGTTCAGGGTCATAGCCCAGGTCGTTTTTGATGGTAGCGAAGCGGGTCATTTGCTCTTCTGCGTCAGCAACGACCTGATCCAGCTTGTCGCTCAACAGCTCTGACCGGCTTTTGCGTTTTTTGGGGCTAACGGTCGTGGATACGGGCATATGACTCTGTTCTCCATGCCTTGTGGACAGGCGTAACGGATTGTCCAGTAACAATACATGTTCTTTAAGCGTAGATGAGTACAGGGCGTGCGAGCCTTCAGGCGTGCAGTAAGCGGGGCTCGGCATTTGGTTTGCCGCTTCGCTGGTAAGAAATCGAAATATTTTGACTTATTATTATGCTGATTCATGATATACGGCCATCTGCTGTCGCGGCTTGCAGTAACGGATGGGTGTTTGTGTTTCCCACATGGCATCAGGGGAGGGTGTTTTAATGGGGCAGAATCCAGTTCTGGTGGAAGAGTTAAAAAGCGATTCCGGTAAGATTATTGGTCATGTCTGTCTGAATGCCCCGGACACGCTGAATGCATTGTCGCTGGACATGATTGACCAGTTGTCTGCGACGTTGACAGCATGGCAGTCAAATGATGATGTCGTGTGCGTTATTCTGTCAGGGAGCGGTGAAAAAGCCTTTTGCGCGGGCGGAGACGTCAAAAACCTGTATCAGTCCATCATTGACTGTGACTATGGTGATAATGCCTATGCCCGTGCTTTTTTCTCACGCGAGTATCGACTGGATTACCAGATCCATACCTATGGCAAACCACTGATATGCTGGGGCAACGGCATTGTGATGGGGGGCGGCATGGGCCTGATGGCCGGCGCCTCTCATCGGGTTGTCACGGAATCCACAGTGATGGCGATGCCGGAAGTGACCATTGGCTTGTTTCCAGATGTCGGAGGCACTTGGTTTCTCAATAAAATGCCGGGACGGTTGGGGTTATTTGTTGGCCTGACCGGGGTAAGAATGAAAGCTGCCGATGCTCTCTATGCCCGGCTGGCGGATTATCACCTTGATGTCATGCGATGGCGTGATGTGGTGCAGGCTTTGACTGCTGCCCCATGGGATAAAGAGCCACAGGTGAACCATCAGCAGGTCAGCGACATCCTGTCATCATTGGCGAGTGAGCCAGATAGCGCATCTTTGTTGCAAAAGTATCAGCACCGGATTGATCCTTTAATGGATGTCGCATCCCCCGCAGATGTTTTGGTAAATCTGGCGAACCCTGACTTACCGTCATGGTTCAGTCGACCCGCACAGGTGCTGGCAAAGGGGAGTCCTGTTTCTGCATGGCTGGTATATGAACAGTTGCGGAGGGGGAAAGCGCTATCGCTGGCAGATATCTTCCGTATGGAGTTGTCGATGGCAATCCAGTGTACGCGCCATAGGGACTTCGCTGAAGGCGTCCGAGCCTTACTGGTTGAACGTACGAATGACACAGGCTGGAGTCACCCTTCCATTGCAGATGTAGCAATGACACAGGTCGATGAATATTTTTCGGTGGATTGGCCTGAAAACCGGCACCCACTGGCTGATCTTTGATGGGTTTCATGGCCAGAGGCTAGCGTCACACGTACTAAAACGGCATGGCTATGTAAGCTGTCAGCTTTCAGATAAACTTGCTTTTCGGCACGACAATTATCTCTGCTCCCGAACAAGATTAGAATTTCATGCGAATACTTGGAGTACAGGCAGTGTGGATGTGCTGCCTGCTGATGTTACTCTCACTGTTCCTGCCTGCCTCAGCAGCGGATGATCTGCTGGTGTCGCGGAGTTACCAGTACCAACCGCTGACTGTAGCCTATCAATCCCATGTGCCACTGATGTATACCAATGATCAGGGCGAGGTGGAAGGGCTTGTTATTGAGCTTTGGAAACGATGGTCAAAACGGGTGGGTATTCCGCTTCGATTTGTTGAAATGACTAAAGAGGAGGCGCTGGAGCAGGAACAGCGAGGCAGGGTCGATATTGTTGCCGCGATCCCTGATTTTGAAGAGTGGCCGGACACTATCGACACGGACACCACCATTCTGACCGCCAATGCGGGTCTTTATGTTTCCAATATTGATACCAATAAAAAACGGATCAAGTCACTGAAGAGTGAGGCCGTGGGCGTTATTGCCGGAAGTCGCTGTGAGGTGGTTCTGAAATCAGCAGGTTATCGTTTTCTGGTACGTTACCCGGATTATATGGCGCTGATTAATGCGGCCTCCCAGGGGGATGTTCGTGTCATTGCGGGACTTATGCCTGCGATTGAATATTTTCTGGCAAATCGCGGCATTCTCGATGATTTCCGTGTAGTCGAGAAACCCTTGTATTCGACAACATTCAAAGCTGGTGTCCCCAAATCACACTTTTATCTGCCGCGCATGATTGCACAGGGAATGGACAGTATCCCTGCGTATGAAAAATCACAGATACAGGATGATTGGCTCAAACGCTCGGATACCAGTAGTCATGATGCATCTGTGTTGACGGTGGCTGTCGATAACGGCTTTCCCCCGTTGGCATTTGTTAATGCGCTGGGCAAGTCGGCGGGTCTGTTCATCGATATGTGGAAACTTTGGTCAGAAAAGGCCGGGCGGCCTATTCGCTTCAGAACCGGTAACTGGAGCGACAGCATTGAAACTCTGGAAAATGGCAAGGCTGATATTCACTTTGCCCTGACGCCTACCCGCGAAAGACAAAAATGGATCGCATTTTCCGAGCCGTTATATGGTATGTCTTCGACCCTCTTTTATCGCAGTGTCGATATGCCAGTCAGTAGCTACAGTGACCTGGCCGGCGTGCGTATTGGTGTTTTGGGTGACTCGTCTCAGCAGTCTTTTATGGAGCAGTGGTTGCCGGAAGGCAAAATCATCACGTTCAGTAACAACGAACAGATGATTCATGCGTTGCTGGATGGTGAAATCCGTACCTTTGTCGGTGAGCCGGTTGCGATCCGTATCATATTGAACCAGTTAGGTGTAATCGGTGAAATCACCGCCAATGATAACAGTCTGGTCAGAGAAACCATGGCAGCCGGTGTTCGCCTGGATAATGCTGACTTATTACCGGTAATAAACCAGGGCTTTAATGCGATCACCCCGGCGGAACTGGCGGCCATTGAAGAGCGTTGGATTGTTGAAGCCTCGGATCGGTTTTTTGGAATGAGCTTTCGCCAGCTGGATCTGACTTCACAGGAAAAAGAGTGGTTGGAGGAGCATCCGGTCATTCGTGTGGTCGTTAATCAGACGATGCCGCCACTGTCCTTTGTTGGTGACAATGGACAGTTGGAAGGGGTTGTGATCGATTATCTTAAGCTGATAGAGGATCGGCTGGGAGTGACATTCCAGATCAGTGGAGTGACCAGCTGGCAGGAAAGTCTCGGTCTGATTTATCAGAAGCAGGCCGACATGAGTTCTTCAGCACTATTTACAGAAGATCAGGGGAAGTATCTGGATTTCAGTAAATCTTATCTCGAAATACCTTCTGTGATTATTACCCGAGATGCAGATCACAGCATCCAGGGGATCAATGACCTCCATGGCAAGACGGTGGCTTTTATCCCGGGTACTGGAGTGCGCTCCTATTTACGAAACCATCAGGTCAAGATGCGTCTGGTGGAAGTGCCCAGTGTGTCTGCTGCATTCAAGATGGTGTCGCTGGGACATATCGACGCATTTATCGTGAACCTGGCAACGGCCAGTTACATGATTGACCGGCTGAAAATTACCAATTTACGAGTGGCATCGGAGGCGGGGTTCAGCTTCCGTTATCGGATGGCCAGCCATAAGGATGACCCTACGCTGAATACGTTGATCAACAAGGCATTGAATTCGGTGTCAGAAGCGGAACGGCAGACGATAGAAGAACAGTGGGTCAGGCTTGGGGTGAATAGCTGGCGCCCTAACAAGGAGTTTGCCATTGGCCTGCTGTTAATCATTTTTACTCTGGTGTTGATTGTTTACTGGAATCGTAAACTGGCCAGAGAGGTCGCCGAGCGTCAGCGAGTAGAGTCTGTTCTGCGGGTTCGGGCAGAGGCGGATCGTGTGCTCAGTAATGTCACCCGCCAGTTTATGGATAAGCCGCTCGAAGAGGCGATTCGCTTTACCTTACAGGTTCTGACGGAGTTTATGTCCGCCGATAGAACCTACGTGGTTCGCTACGATAACGACAGTCGTGCTGTCTCTGTGCCTTTTCAGTGGTGTCGTGTCGGTAGTTGGATGGGGCAGGAGCGCTTGCGGGATTTGACCTGCAGTGATTATCAACCGCTACGCGAGGGGCCTTTGGCGGGACAGGTTTGCCAAGTCAGTAGAAGTGAGCTGAATGGAGAAACGGCACCCGCTTTGTTGGAAACCATGACGGGGCTCGAAGTACAGTCTGTTATTCATGTGCCGATGATGCTGGCTGGGAGAGCGGTAGGCAGCATTGCCCAGGTGACGGGTGACTATGACAAGCACTGGAGTGCTGATGAAATTATTCTGCTGCGCCGTGCGGGCGAATTGATTGCCATCGCACAATCCCGCAAAAATGCCGAAGATGCCCTGAGAACGAGCGAAGAACGCTATCAGCTTGCCATGGAGGCTGCCTCTGACGGGTTGTGGGACTGGGATCTTCATGAAGGGAAAATCTACTTCAGTCCACGCTATATGCTGATTCTGGGATATAGTCCTGGAGAGGTGCAGGGTACGCCATCGGCCTGGAAACGCTTGATACATCCCGATGACAAGGCAGCAACGGTCAAGTACATGAACGAGATGTTCAGCCACTGTCGTGAGCCGTTTCAATATGTTTATCGCATGCGCCGTAAAGATGGCAGCTATGCCACAGTACGCATTAAAAGCAAGGTGATATCCCATAGTCTGGAAGGGCGTCCGCTACGTGCCGTTGGTACATTAGTAGATATCACGGAACAGCGCATGCGGGAGAGGGAATTATCCATGGCCCGTTTCTCTCTCGATAATTCTGCTGACCAGGTGCAGTGGGTCAGGAAAGACGGTAGCCATAAGTATGTCAACAAGTCTATTTGTAAGGCACTGGGATACAGCCAGGAAGAATTCCTGAATATGAATGTGATGGATATCACATTGGGCCTGACTGAAGATGCGTGGAAACAGCAGTGGGAGAAAGTGACCACCGGTAAACTGTCGACCTATGAGGTATTGAGGGTCACGCGGGATAATGAAGTTTTCCCGGTCGAAATCACCGCGAATTACATGGAGTATGAAGGCGAAGGTTTTCTTTTTGCTTCCGGTCGAAATATCTCGGATCGCAAGCAGGCCGAAGCAGCTCTCCAGAAAGCCAAGGAAGAGGCGGATCAGGCGAACCAGGCAAAGAGTCATTTCCTGGCCAATATGAGCCATGAAATACGTACGCCGATGAATGCCATTATCGGGCTCAGCCAGCTGGCAATGAAAACCCAGTTGTCGACCCGCCAGCGGGATTATTTCCAGAAAATTCATGCCGCGGCAGACTCGTTGCTGGGGATCATTAATGACATTCTGGATTTCTCGAAGATAGAAGCCGGCAAGCTGGATATGGAAGAGGTGGTCTTCGACCTGTCGGCGGTCTTTGCCCATATGACCAACATGCTCAGCATGAAGATCCGGGCCAAGGAAATCGATTTTCAGTGCAGCATTGCTGAAGATCTTCCCATCAAATACATTGGTGACCCTTTCCGGCTTGGCCAGGTGCTGCTAAACCTCACTCATAATGCAGTCAAATTTACTGATGAGAAAGGGCGGGTGACCGTCAGTGCAGGCTTGATCAGCAAAACGTCAGACAGGGTGAAACTCCAGCTTACGGTTGAAGATACCGGTATTGGCATACAAAGTGAGAAATTATCACGCCTGTTTGCCTCTTTCTCTCAGGTTGACGGTACGACGACACGTAAGTTTGGTGGGACGGGCTTGGGGCTTGCTATCTGTAAACGCCTGGTTGAGATGATGCATGGTAGTATTCATGTAGAGTCCAAACCGGGAGAAGGAAGCACCTTTACTTTCACTGTTGAGTTGGGAATGGCGGATGAGAATGCAGAACTGGCAGACTTGCCGGAGTCGTTGCACCAACTGAGACTCACCGATAATACTGGCTTGAATGAAGCGGCCATTCTGGCTGATGAAGCCATTGGCAAGCATTTTACCGTGCTGTTAGTGGAAGATAATGAGATTAATCAGCAGGTTGCCACGGAACTGCTTGAGATTATGGGTATTGATGTCATTCTCGCCGTCAATGGCCGGGAAGCGGTAGAGATGGTGCGCTTCAACCGGGTAGACCTGGTCTTCATGGATATCCAGATGCCGGAAATGGATGGCTATGAAGCAACCCGAATGATTCGGCATATACCTGAGCTTGAAACCTTACCCATTGTGGCTATGACTGCGCATGCTATGGCCGGTGACCGTGAGCGCTGCATCGAAGCGGGCATGAATGACCATATTTCCAAGCCGCTGATTTTTGATGAACTGTACAGCATGGTGCTGAGATATGTTCATGATAAAGAGAATGACGCAAGCTTATTACCCACAGATCAGTCTGTTGAACTGCCGGGCATAGACATTGAGCAGGGATTGCAGCGAGTGATGAATAATCGTGCGCTTTTTTACCGGTTATTGGCTACTTTCCGGCGAGAGCATGCTGAGTCGGCTGTCATTATTCGCAGAGCATTGGGTGAGGGGGACTATGACGCTGCACTGCATGAGTGTCATTCATTGAAAGGTGGAGCGGGTAATATCGGTGCAGTCAGTGTGTTCCGAACCGCAAAAGCGCTTGAATATCGGTTGCGACAGAATCCGGCATCCGATATTGATTGTGAAGACCTCCTTCTTCACCTGGAAAGTCACCTGTCAGAGGTTTTGGCGGGGCTGGATACACTGGAGCAGTGTGAGAAGGTTCCCGGTGAGCCAGCATCTTCGATACCGGTTCATCCCGCGACAGATATTGCTGAGATCATTGATCAGATACGTTTGAAACTCAGGGAGGGCGATGCCGAGGTCATTAATTACTTCCCGCTACTGGAGTCCGAGCTTCGGGCGGATTGTTATACGGAAAAACTGAATGATCTCAAGCAATGCATGGAGCATTATGATTTTGAGGATGCCGGTAAAGTGCTTGATGAATTATTGCAGGGGATCGCATGAAGAGTTTCGTACCTGGTGTTTGACCAGGTACGAAAGAGTATTTTCCTAATGTGTATTCATGCGTTTACATCATAAGGAAGTGGTTCGACAGATAGGCATGTGTTGCCTGAGACATCAAGTACTAAATCTTCGCTAATTGCATCTGAGCGTAGTACCGCTAATAGTTCAACCTTGTCAGATGCTATGGCTGACACGACTTCGCCGACACTTTTGCCTGCTGTCAGGATCTTTGTGCCGAAAGCAGGTGGCTCTTCCTGCGCTCCGGTAAGGTGATAAAGCCGGCTTTTCAATTTGCCGAGATACTGCATACGGGCGACTATCTCCTGCCCGGTATAACAGCCCTTTTTGAAACTGACGCCTTCGAGTACTTGCCAGTTGAAGTGTTGAGGGATATAGGCTTCACGGGTATCGGGTGTCACCCAGGCAATACCTTCCCGGATATCTTCAATCTGCCAGTCGCAGGTTGGCTTTACATGGAAGAGTGAAGTCAGTCGTGGCCACCATGTATCAATGGCATCAGTCTTTAACCACAGTTCAAAGCGAGGTTTAGAGCCGGCCAGTCTTAGTAGACAGAAACCATCACCGGCCACACAATGGTTTGATTCGGGAAGTGTGAAGTGGTTGGTGAGAATGGCTTCGCAGTTATTGCCATAAATACCAATTCGCAGCCATTCCTTTGAAGCATCATTAACTTCGGCTTTGTAAAAAACAATATATTTGCCTAAATGCGCTTTGAGGGCCTCGTGCTGGCTGTCAGTGTCGCTGGCTGGCATGGTCAGCAACAGACTGTTGTTGTGATGCAAAAGTCTGAAATTAGCGACCATGCGGCCTTTCGGTGTGCAGCAGGCACCGAGGGCGCACTGGTCAGGTGCTAGGTTGTTGATGTCACACGTGAATTGTCCCTGCAGAAAGCGTATGGCATCAGGTCCGGAAACCGATGTAATGGTTTCGTGGTTGAGTACCGTCATGAAGCCGCTGCTGTCAGCAGGTTTGGCATTGTCGTCGGTATCCAGTCCCAGGAATGTATTACCAGAGAAACGCCCGCCCAGAGCTTCGAGCCGGTTTTTCCAGTTGTTGTCGCTCATGGTGTATCGTGAATCGTCGATGGGTGAGGGCTCATCATAGAGCATTTTGGCATTGGATAGCACTACTGAAATCGCTTTCCCGTCGATGTTGTTACTTCCTATAATGGGGTGCTTTTAGGTGCTTTTACAGGTTGGCGGATGAAAAGTGAGGGATTGCAACAGAAATAGCCTTTAGAAGACGATTGATTTGTATAGATCAAAACTTCTGAAGGATCAGACATGTCGGCAACCCCAT
>MUIA01000315.1 GCA_002084115.1 Oceanospirillales bacterium LUC14_002_19_P2
TCCTGCTTTAGTTACCGCAACGAATGCCAGCGCTTCGTTAAGGATATTTATCTGGCTGACAGTTAATAACGAAATCGCATCAATGAAATTTTGAAAGAGCCTGGAATTCATAACAGTCATCCCTGATAGCCGGATGGTTCAGGGAGTATAGGTCAACCAACCATCAGGGGTAACTTAGCCAAATCATTCAATTTATTGCACAAATTAAACAGGCACTACTCCATTACAAAACGACGATTCAATCCAGCGAGCTCAATAGTTACGCATATGATTCACTCTGCAAGCAGTTAATAAATAAATATCGATAACAGCATAGGAGTGAATATAAAACCATTGATTAAAAAAGGGTAGAAAACCACTATCATTCAAACGAAAAGAATAAAAAGCCTCAGCAATCAAACTATTTAATTAGTTCAACTGCTGAGGTATTTCTACTTACGATCTTTCAATCAATAGGCTTTCATTATCAGTCCTGATAGCTCTCCACCGGCGGGCAGCTGCACATCAGGTGACGGTCACCGTAGACGTTATCAACACGGTTGACCGACGGCCAGAACTTGCTGCGTGCAACACTCGGTACCGGATAAGCCGCTTCTTCACGGGTGTAGGGGCGATCCCACTCGTTATCCAGGATATCCGCCAGGGTGTGCGGCGCTCTTACCAGCATGTTGTTTTCAGCATCCAGTTCACCATTTTCCACCCGGGCGATCTCGTGACGGATCTGCGCCATGGCTTCGATGAAACGATCCAGCTCAGCTTTGGACTCACTTTCCGTCGGCTCGATCATCAGCGTGCCCGCAACCGGGAAGCTCATGGTCGGCGCATGGAAACCGAAGTCCATCAGACGCTTGGCGATATCTTCCTCGGTGATACCACTGGCAGCCTTGAGCGGACGGATATCGATGATGCACTCGTGCGCAACGCGACCATTCCGACCGGTGTACAGCACCGGATAGTACTCAGCCAGTTTCTTCGCCAGGTAGTTGGCGTTCATCAGGGCAACGGCGGTGGACTTACGGATACCTTCACTGCCCATCATGCGGATATACGCCCACGGAATCGGCAGGATGGAAACGGAGCCCCATGGCGCGGCACTGATCGCTGTACTTTCCGGATTTGGTCCATCCAGTTTGATAACGCTGTGGTTGGCCACGAAAGGAATCAGGTGTTTCTTGATACCGATCGGTCCCATACCCGGGCCACCGCCGCCGTGAGGAATGCACAAGGTCTTGTGCAAGTTCCAGTGGGACACATCCGCACCAATTTCCGCCGGCTTGGAGACACCCACCTGGCCATTCATGTTGGCGCCATCCATGTACACCTGGCCACCGTTGGCGTGGATGATGTCACAGATTTCCCGGATACCTTCTTCGTACACACCATGGGTGGACGGATAGGTGATCATCAGCGCAGCGAGCTTATCCTTCATGTCTTCGGCTTTCTGCTTGAGATCGGCGACATCTACGTTGCCCTTCTCATCACAGGCCGTGACCACAACCTTCATACCCGCCATCGCCGCAGACGCCGGGTTGGTACCGTGCGCAGACGCCGGAATCAGGCAGATATAACGGTGGCCTTCACCGATGCTTTCCAGGTAGTTACGGATCGCCATCAGGCCCGCGTACTCGCCCTGGGCGCCTGAGTTCGGCTGCATGCTCACCGCATCAAAGCCGGTAATGATTTCCAGGTATTCTTCCAGCTCACGGATCATCTGGCGGGTGCCTTCTGACTGCTCGACCGGCACAAACGGGTGCATCCGGCTGAGTTCCGGCCAGGTCACCGGCAACATTTCGGTGGTGGCGTTGAGCTTCATGGTGCAGGAGCCGAGCGGAATCATGGAGTGATTCAGAGCCAGATCGCGGTCTTTCAGGCGCTTGATGTAGCGCAGCATCTCGGTTTCAGAGTGATAGCTGTTGAAGACCGGATGAGTCAGGATGGCATCTTCACGAACCAGTTCCGCAGGAATAGAAGCAGAACCTTTTGAGGTGATCTGGCTGTCCAGTGTATCAACACCGAGACCGTGGCCTTCGCCCAGCACGATATCCCACAGGCTGACAATATCGTCACGGGTAGTACATTCATCCAGACTGATGCTCAGGCGGTTATCATCGAAGACACGCAGGTTGATCTGGCGGGCATCGGCACGAGCCAGAATGGCAGCCTTGTCCTTCACCTGCAGGGTGATGCTGTCGAACCAGGTATCGTTCTGCAGGGTGACGCCTTTGGCTTTCAGACCCGCAGCAAGGATATCGGTCAGTCGATGGATGCGGGTCGCAATGTTCTTCAGCCCTTCCGGACCATGATAAACCGCATAGAAGGAGGCCATGTTGGCCAACAGTACCTGGGCTGTACAGATGTTACTGGTCGCCTTTTCGCGACGGATGTGCTGCTCACGGGTCTGCATGGCAAGGCGGTAGCCCTTGTTGCCACGTTGGTCGATGGACACACCAATCACCCGACCCGGCAGGGAACGCTTATGCTTTTCACTGGTTGCAAAGAACGCCGCATGGGGACCACCGTAACCCATGGGAACACCGAAGCGCTGGGCGCTTCCCAGTACCGCATCAGCTCCCAGTGTACCGGGTGATTTCAGCAGTATCAGGCTCATGATGTCGGCTACCACAGAGACAATGCATTTTTGCCCCTGCAGTTCAGCTATCAGGCTCTGAGGATTACGGATCTGGCCATAGGTATCGGAGTAGGCAATCAGTGCACCGAAGCTGTCGTGATTCACAGCCTCAGCGGCTGGCCCGACAATCACGTCCACATCAAAGCCTTTGGCGCGGGTTTTCACCACGTCAATGGTTTGCGGATGGCAGTTTTCATCGATATAGAACAGGTTGCTCTTCTTATTCTTGGATACACGGCGGGCCAGGCCGAGCGCTTCACCGGCAGCCGTACCTTCATCCAGCAGCGAGGCGCTTGCCAGGTCCAGACCGGTCAGGTCCATAGTCAGCTGCTGAAAGTTAACCAGCGCTTCCAGACGCCCCTGGGCAATTTCCGGCTGATAAGGCGTGTAGGCGGTATACCAGCCCGGATTCTCGAAGACATTACGCAGGATGACAGTCGGCGTCAGCGTATCGTGGTAACCCATGCCGATGAAGCTGCGATACATCTTGTTCTTCGCCAGCATATTCTTCAGATAAGCCAAGGTTTCCGCTTCTGTATGGGCTTCTCCCACTGCGGGCGGCTCAGCCTGCAGAATGCTGCCGGGAATGGTGTTATCGAGCAGCTCTTCCAGGGATCCCAGGCCGAGTTCGGCCAGGATGTCCGCCGTCTCCTGTTCACCGGGACCGATATGACGACGGATAAATTCGTTCTTGTTTTCCAGATCCTTCAGGGACGCATGTTCAGCAGTCATTCGCACATTCCAGCCAATAAACCAATGCCATAAATAACAAAGCCCCGACAGTCGTCGAGGCTTTGTATCCCTACCAGTCAATCACTACCATCGCTGATCCCGGTCAACGGCTGCCCTGTGGACAGACGTTCTCTATCACCTTTGTCTAACCCGCTCCCCGTCAGGGGGGTGGAAGTACTAGGACAGAGAACCGGATTACGCATGGCAGAGAACCAGCCTCTTACTCTTCAGATTCGCACAGTTCTGCGTAAGCGTCTGCATCCATCAGTTCAGACAGCTCACCTTCGTCGCTGGGCTTCATGCGGAAGAACCAGCCTTCGCCATAGGGCTCGGAGTTCACCAGCTCTGGGGCTTCTTCCAGCGCTTCATTAATCGCCACGACTTCACCTGACAGTGGCGCGTAGAGGTCAGACGCCGCCTTCACAGACTCAACCACGCCGGATTCATCACCCGCGCTCACAGTGGAACCCACTTCCGGCAATTCAACAAACACCACGTCGCCGAGCGATGCCTGGGCATGATCGGTGACACCGATGGTGACGGTGCCATCCTCTTCCATGCGGATCCATTCATGCGATGAGACATAGCGCAGTTCAGAAGGAATGCTGCTCATTAATCCAATCCTCTAGCTTTACGTTACCTGACAGAATTCGAGCCACTCAGGTGTCAGTCGAATACTTTCTTACCGTTACGAACGAAACCGGCCTTGATCACCCGGACCGGCAGGGATTTACCACGGACATCCACCACCGCTTCGCTGCCAGTGCCGGCGGGCACCCGCGCCATGGCGATGGCATGCCCCAGGGTGGGCGAGAAGGTACCGCTGGTGATCACCCCATACCCTAAACCTTCCACTATCACTTTCTGTCCAGAACGCAGCACACCGCGTCCTTCCAGCACCAGGCCGACCAGGCGGTCATACTGGCCATCCGCCTTGATGGCTTCCAGAGCAGAACGGCCGATAAAATCACGATCCGCCGGCTCCCAGGCCACACACCAGCCCATATTAGCAGACAGTGGACTGATGCTTTCGTCCATGTCGGAACCATACAGGTTCATGCCCGCCTCAAGGCGCAGGGTGTCACGGGCGCCCAGGCCTGCCGGACGGACACCGGCTTCCATCAACGCTTTCCAGAAGGATTCCGCTTCTTTTTCCGGTACCACGATTTCCAGGCCGTCTTCACCGGTGTACCCGGTTCTGGCGATGAACCAGCCTTCCACTTCCTTGCCCTGGAATACTTTCAGTTCGCGGATGACCTCAGCCTTAGCCGCAGAGACCGACAATGCCGCCTTCTCGCGAGCATTCGGCCCCTGAACAGCGATCATGGCCATTTCAGGACGCTCTTCCAGGGAAACTTCAAAGCGAGCCGCCTGCTTGGTCATCCATTCGAGATCTTTTTCACGGGTTGCGCAGTTGACGACAACCCGGTACCAGTCACCCATGCCATAGACGATCAGGTCGTCAATCACCCCGCCTTCGGGGTTAAGCATGCCGCTGTAGAGAGCCTGGCCGTGGGTAGTGAGTTTGTCGACATCATTGGCGAGAAGGGTGCGGAGGAAATCCCGGGCATCCTGACCCGAAATATCAATGACCGTCATGTGGGAAACATCGAACATGCCGGCGTCCTGGCGCACGGCGTGGTGCTCTTCAACCTGAGAGCCGTAATGGAGAGGCATATCCCAGCCGCCGAAATCCACGAGTTTACCGCCGGCCTGCTGATGCGCTTCGTACAGCGCCGTCTTCTTGCCCATGTGCTTGTCGTCCCGATATACAGTGACAGGAAAGCCCTTGTCGGAAAGGGCTGTCTTTCTGCTAGCAACCTTAGTGGGACTGGCATTCTAACCAGATGATGTATAGGGAACAACCGCACAGATCAACGAAAATTGGAAGATTATTTTCGGCCCTTTTCCAGGTTGGCGGATCATTTCAGAGCCTCCTGTCTTATTTTCAGATAAAGGTAATCCAGGTCATTGTACCCACACGCTTTATAGATAATGCGTTTGATTACCCCGTTAA
>MUIA01000036.1 GCA_002084115.1 Oceanospirillales bacterium LUC14_002_19_P2
AAGAAAATGGGAAAACTGGAAGCAAATGAACACCTGGTCTAAAAATCAGGTTCGCCAATACGTAAGGTGTCGGGGGTGTTCAAGCAAACCAGAATCGGTGTTCAAGTTAACCAGAATTTGCAAATGGTGATTTATCGGCCCGTGTCGGGCGGGTTGTGTGCAAACGACACGATGAATTTGGTGAACTTGGGCGAGATTTTGATGTGATGGCGGAGCAACTGGAGCGACTGGATCAGCATAAGCTGCAGCTGTTGCGTAATGTGTCTCATGAGCTGCGCTCACCGCTGACCCGGTTGCAGTTGTCGCTGGCTCTGGCGCGTAATAAAACCATTGGTCAGGCTGAGATTGAGCACGATCGTATTGAGCGGGAAATTGGTCGTCTGGATGAGATGATCGGCCGAATTATTCTCTGGTCCAAGATGCTGACAGCCACTTCCGCTGAGCAGACAGAATCTTTCCGGTTGAACGATACGGTAAAAATGCTGGTTGAGGATGCGGATTTTGAGGCAGGCGCCAAAAACCGCTCTGTTGAGCTGATTCACTGTGATGAGTGTACCGTTCAGGGGAACAAAAACTGGTTGTCCAGTGCGATTGAAAACATCATTTGAAATGCCATCCGGTTTGCCCCGGAAGAATCGTATATTAATGTCTCTCTGATCAAAACTCAGGACGCCATAACGCTGACTGTTCGCGACTACGGTCCTGGTGTGCCTAATGACGCAGTTAATCATCTTTTTGAGCCATTCTATCGGGTCGATGAAACCCGTGGGGGCGATAACAGTGGCAGTGGCTTAGGGATGGCGATTGCGCGCGCGGCCGTTGAGGGCCATGGTGGTACGATCGCTGCCCGCAATGTAGTGCCGGGCCTGGAAATCACGATCTTCTTACCCGTTGAAAGCTGACCGCTTGCTTCCTCGAAGCGCCGGTCAGGCGCCTGTTTTTCGTTTCTCTGATAAGCTGAACCGGCAGACATTCACCTTGCCGGTATATTGCTGATGACTATTTTGTGCGGTAATGATGACGTGACGCCCCAGTGGACAGGGGATCCATCAGCTGCGCGCGCCCTTCAGACATCATGGTCTCGCTGTGTTATTCGTGAAAATCGGTTACCTCCCTTGCGTTTTGTCGCAGGTGCGGATGTCGGGTTTGAATCCCAGGGAACGGTCACCCGGGCTGTGTTGGTCGTGCTGAGTTGGCCTTCGCTGGCATTTATGGACTATTCGGTCGCTCGTTTGCCAACTGTTATGCCTTATATTCCCGGTCTGCTGTCTTTTCGTGAATGCCCGGCATTACTCAAAGCCCTTGGCGAATTACGCTTAACCCCTGATCTTGTGTTATGTGACGGACAGGGAATTGCCCATCACCGCCGGTTTGGTGTAGCCAGTCATTTTGGCGTGTTGTCAGGTTTGCCAACCATTGGCGTGGCTAAGTCCCGGCTGTGTGGTCAGTATGAAGACGTGGGCAATGAGCCCGGAGCCAGTAAACCATTGCTGGATGAGGGGGAGTGTATCGGTAAGGTATTGAGAACACGGGTCAATGTAAAACCGGTTTATGTGTCCATTGGGCATAAGGTTGACTTGGATACAGCCCTTGATCTGGTGAAGCAGGCAACCCCCCGTTACCGTTTACCTGAACCCATCCGCTGGGCTGATGGTATTGCCTCAAGGCGCCTGTCGTTTATGAAGCGGCTCAGGGCAATTCAAAATCAGTGATGCATAAAAAGTATTCCTGGCGTGCAGTGATAAAAGGTTGGACAGCATTATCGATAGATTGATGGCGTAACCTCGCAACCTTCCATCAAGTGCTTTCATTAAGTTTTCATGATTTGTGGCTTTTTAATCTCAAATCATCTGGATTGGGCAGGATGCAATCTGTGTTCTGTCGCCTCTCTTTCAGTGTTTTACGTATTCAGGCAGAAATTACGGCTATTGTTATCTTTTCTGGGCAATATGGTTAGGAAAGGGTGATGGCTTCGTCGTCGTTAGATACGTTTCTTCAGGCTTTTAACCTTAGTCTCTCAACGCGCTCCTGCGAAGGTGTGATGGCTCTGAAATGATCCGCCAACCTGGAAAAGGGCCAATTTTATGACCGTTGACCGTCTTGAGTCTGTGGTATCTGAAAGAATGCGTGGTATTGAGACGATTCAGATGGTGCCTGAAAGAGATCGGTGGTCTTTTGGTGATGAGCAAATTGCCTGTCTGACGTATGTGACGGATAAGACCATTGTCTATTGTGATGGTCACAAGAGGAGTTTTAGCAACATTCGTGTCACCTGGTACCTTGAGCATGAGGCAGAAGGTTGGCAGATACGCCATGGGCACTGGTCTGTAGCTTGGGATCGTTCAGTGATCAAGCCATGTAAGCCTATTTCTACGCGTTCTGATGTGATGAATAAAGCGTCATGCCGTGCTGTAGGTCAGCAATTGGAGCCATTTCAGGTCTGGTTACAGCAGTGTGCTGATTGGGTGAATAACTCAAGTTACGCAGTAACGAATAACCTTAGCTGCTCGAATGATGCCCGCAGAGCGGTCATGTAAATCTTCGCCCTGAGCTGAAAATGATTGACCTTCAGTTTCAGGGAGAGGGTT
>MUIA01000316.1 GCA_002084115.1 Oceanospirillales bacterium LUC14_002_19_P2
TAATAACGAAATCGCATCAATGAAATTTTGAAAGAGCCTGGAATTCATAACAGTCATCCCCTGATAGCCGGATGGTTCAGGGAGTATAGGTCAACCAACCATCAGGGGTAACTTAGCCGTCAGATCAGGTTTGAACTACTACACTTTATGAAATATCCGGGCTAGACTTGAATGTTTCTTCCATTCCTCTCGATGCCCGCATCCTATGTCAAACATCAGTTTTTGAATGTCTTTTATTATGCATTTAATGCAAGCAGTGGATTATTTCACATCAGAAGCAGCAGACTCTCTAGGAGATCAGTAGACACTAATACACAACAGAGGTTCGCCATACAAAAGAAAGGGGGCTTTAAAGCCCCCAGCCTCAAACAATTAACGTATTTTCACAGGCTCAAATTCCGCTATTTTGGCACGCCACTCTTCTGGCCCCGTTTGGTGTACAGACGTTCCTTTACTATCGACAGCAACCGTCACAGGCATATCGGCTATATCGAACTCATAGATGGCTTCCATTCCAAGGTCGTCAAATGCCACCACCTCGGCCTTTTTAACAGCCTGAGCCACGAGATAGGCTGCCCCGCCTACGGCCATAAGATAAACAGCCTGATTATCTTTGATCGCCTCAATTGCCGCCGGTCCACGCTCGGCTTTACCAATCATGCCAATCAAACCCGTCTGCTCCAGCATGGTTCGGGTAAACTTATCCATTCGGGTAGAGGTGGTTGGGCCTGCCGGTCCCACCACCTCATCACGCACAGGATCAACGGGACCAACGTAATAAATGAAACGGTTTTTCAGATCTACTGGCAACTGTTCACCTTTGGCCAGCATATCAACTATGCGCTTGTGGGCCGCATCACGGCCTGTCAGCATCTTGCCTGAAAGCAAAACCGTTTCCCCGGGTTGCCATTCTCGAATATCTTCTGTCGTAATCGTGTCCAGGTTGACACGACGAACACTATCGCCAACCTCCCAGGTAATATCCGGATAGTCCTCCATGGATGGCGGCGTCAAGACCGCAGGACCGGAGCCATCGAGCGTAAAGTGTGCGTGACGGGTAGCGGCGCAGTTTGGAATCATGGCCACAGGCTTGGACGCCGCATGGGTCGGATAATCCAGAATCTTGATATCAAGAACCGTTGTCAGGCCACCCAGCCCCTGTGCACCAATACCGAGATTGTTGACGGCTTCAAAGATCTCCAGACGAAGCTCTTCCGTTTTGCTCTGAGGCCCCCGTTCTCGCAACTCATGAATATCAATAGGATCCATCAGCGACTGCTTGGCCAATACTGCTGCTTTTTCAGCTGTACCACCAATGCCAATACCCAGCATACCGGGCGGACACCAGCCTGCTCCCATGGTAGGTACGGTTTTGACTACCCACTCAACGATATCATCTGACGGATTCAGCATTGCCAGCTTGGACTTGTTTTCTGAGCCGCCGCCTTTGGCTGCCACCTGGACGTCAACCGTGTTTCCAGGGACAAGACTGGTATGGATGACAGCAGGCGTATTGTCCTTGGTGTTCTGGCGCTTACCTGCTGGGTCTGCGAGAATTGAGGCTCGCAGTACATTATCAGGGTGGGTATAGGCACGTCGGACGCCTTCATTCACCAGGTCTTCAACACCAAGCTTGGTATCAAACCGCACATCCATACCTATCTTGAGAAAGACCGTTACAATACCCGTATCCTGGCAAATGGGGCGTCGACCGGTTGCGCACATACGCGAGTTGATCAGAATTTGCGCCATGGCATCCTTGGCGGCCTGTGACTGTTCCTTTTCATAAGCCTCATGAACAGCTTTGATAAAATCAACGGGGTGATAGTAGGAAATAAACTGCAGGGCATCAGCAATGCTCTGCACAAAATCTTCTTCTCGTATGACTGTCATCGCTTTCCGGACTCCTTTGACTGACGCACCCGCCCACTCCCCAGTGAACAGACCTTCGCCATAGCTGGACACGGTAATACATTATTGTGAATTAGCCGACGCAGTATACCACTATCCACACAGACAGTGATTCAACACCTTTCAAGATGCGTTACCCCGGGCATCTCGGTTACACTCAAACCTGCTATGGGGAACAACTCTCATAAAGAACCACAATGGCCAAAATCGATTTCGATGACCAAACCTACACCCTGACGTCTGGCAATAATCTGTTGGACACGCTTTTGGCAAAAAATGCCCGTGTGCCATGGTCTTGCCGTGCCGGGTTATGCCACTCCTGCCTGATGCAGGCAACACAGGGTAAAGTCCCCCTGAATGCCGCCACAGGTCTGTCGAAAGATCAGATCGATAATGGTTTTTTTCTTGCCTGCCAGTGCTATCCGACCAACGACCTCACCATTCGCCTGCCAGAACGGCATCTTCAGCCACAACCCGCCCTGATCACCGAGAAAGCATATCTTTCTGCAACATTACTCGCTATACGTCTGGCTCCACGGATGCCTATTAACTACCGACCTGGTCAACATATTCTGTTATGGCGCAATCCGACCAGCAGTAGCCGTTACTGCCTATTATCCCAGCCCGAACAGGATAGCGAACTCCTGATCCATATTGAGCGGCGTGCAGGCAGTGACATGAGCAGCTGGTTATTTGACGAGGCAGATATCGGCACCAAGGTGACGCTGAGCGAATTGGCCGGTTCATGCCATTATCAGCCCGACCAAAACAGTGATTCCATGATCATATTGGGAAGTGGCGTCGGTATTGGCGCTGCAATGGCAATTGCACGCGATGCTCTCACACTAACCCCCCAAACCAAGGTGGCTACCCTACTGCACACTAAAGCAGGTAACCCTAAGTCGTTTTATCTGCAGGATAATGTTTTATCCAAAGTGCACATTACACATATTACCAGCCATATAACTACACATGTTATCGATGATCTGCTCACTGACCGCCAATATAAACAAGCGCATATTCTGCTTATGGGAGACGCTGAAACCGTAACATTCGTCGAGCAACATCTCATCAACAAGGGAATACCCAAAGCACGCATTAGTGCTCAACCATTTGTGAAACATGCATCGGACTGATTACCACTCGTATAGCAGGAATCCGGATACAGATCAGGAATAACCGAGACTTTTGACGTCAGAACAATGTCTGGATAGGGTGCATTATCAAAAGCCAGCTCAACGAACCATGCTGTCCAGCCGGTCTTTGGCGTATCAATATCAATGGAAAACTGGCAGGTTTCGCCGTGAAGAAGTGTCACTGCAGCCGGATTGTACTGCAGACCATTAGTCGCTAGAGCCGTCATACGAAAATCCCGGGCATAGGGGTTAGTGACCTGCCATAACGTGGCACGCTTCGGGCATCTATCCATGGTAGCCGACAACCGACCAGGTGCCGACAGACGCCAAGCCACATCAGGCAAAAAACGATTTTCCACCCTGACCCCTAGAAATGCTTCGAATGTATCTGTCGCCCTGGCCAGTCCGCCGGGATCCCTGAATACATAATGCCGGCTATTGGGAAACGTGCGCATCCAAGTGGGCCCCAGTAATTCATCCAGATAAAGGCGAGCGGAATCAGGTGGAAAAAAATCATCTCCCGATGCCGTAACGATATATTTCGGCATCTTCAAACGATCCCGATAACGGTATGGATCCACCAGCATCAAGAGACGCTGCATTTCAGGTGTATGCGCATAAGCAATAACATTATGTTCTGACGCATAATAATCGCTCAGTGCTGGTATTGGTCCCTGATGCGCCTTATACACATGATCAATAAATGCCTCTCCTTTCAAAATATCAATGACAACAGGTATGAGAGAATCAGTTCGCTCATCAACCGCAGCTGTCAGCCAGGCAGTCCAGCCACGTTTTGAGGCTCCCGCCAGGACAAAACGTTCTACATTAACACCTTTGTAGGACAAAACGGCCTGTACCGTATCCATTGCCCGAACCGCGGATTTAACCATGGGAAACTGCAACAACAGGCTTTCATTGTCATCCGGCTCGTGCAAAAAGTGATACCAGGTCCAGGCAATGAGATCATCTTCCTTTCGTGGCTTGCCATCGGAAAAACGCAAATATTGATTGGGCACGTCTTTTAAATCAACAACAACAGCCCCCGTTTTAGCGGCAATTCTGGCAAAATCAACCTGATTGAAAATATCGTGGGTAATGTCACCTTCTTCAGGATTACTCGGATACCGGGTTCCACCATCAATAAACAGAAAAGCCTTATCCGAACGGACAGTTTCCGGCCGGTAAATTACCAGCCGATGATGCCAAGCTGGGGGAGAAACGCCATATTTTATTGCTGCAGTCCAAGTCTGTGAAACCATACTAACCTGATACCGTTTCACCTTGGCATTGGGGACATCTGCAACGGTTTGCCATATCTCACCTTCCAGTGTCCATGTCCAACTGGGATCAGGTTGATGGATATAATCATCCAGCGCCGTCCTTTGCACAACGTGTTCCCCTGCCCGGTTCATACTACAGGCATAAAGTACCGGCATCATTACCAGCACTCCTGCAAGAATATGTACCACCAACCTACCACTCTTAAACATGAAACTTGCGCAAGCCATGCCATTATTCCCAATTAATACTTAAGCAGAGTAGTCATATCGTGCCCCTACAGGGTATGACATAATGCCCAAGCCCACTGACAAAATGACGATAACAGGGCTGGTGCCTGAACATGACTGATTCCATACAGACAGACCTCGCTGAACGCATCCTGCAAATCCGGATTGTTCGTCCTGAACGAAAGAACGCATTGACTCATACAATGTATGACGCGCTGACCGCCGCCCTGCTGCAGGCGGATGACCAGAGCGACATACGGGCCATTTTCATCACCGGTACCGATGACTGCTTTACCAGTGGGAATGATGTGCAGGACTTCCTGTCCCATCCGCCATCAGGACCAGACAGCCCGGTGTTTCGTTTCATGCGTACCCTGCAACAATGCCGGAAGCCGGTCATTGCCGCCGTGAACGGTGCGGCTGTCGGTATTGGCGCTACGCTGCTACTGCATTGCGACCTCGTCTACGCGGGACCTGACGCCAAACTCCAGATGCCCTTTGTCAAACTGGGACTTTGCCCGGAATACGCATCCAGCCTATTGTTACCCACACTGGTCGGCCATCGCCGGGCAACTGAACTCTTGTTACTGGGTACACTATGCGAGCAGGGGAAGCGGTCAGCGCTGGCATTATCAATGCCGTTTTTGATGAAGATTACCAGCTCAAGTTACGCAGTAACGAATAACCTTAGCTGCTCGAATGATGCCCGCAGAGCGGTCATGTAAATCTTCGCCCTGAGCTGAAAATGATTGACCTTCAGTTTCAGGGAGAGGGTTTCCAA
>MUIA01000072.1 GCA_002084115.1 Oceanospirillales bacterium LUC14_002_19_P2
GACAAACCGGTTGCGGTTGTTTTGCCAAAAGAGGACAGAAGGTAGTCAGAGTACAGCTCAATCAGATCGTGTTTCATACCGGCAATAATGCCGTATTTTCAGTCTTGTGCGTAACTTGAGTAGATAAGCTGATCCCCAAGAGGTCGAAGCAGTGAAGAAGACCGTTCTGTCAATCGTAAGCGCTATCGGGTTGTCCGCCGTGCTGGTGGGTTGTGGCGGTAATGACTCCTCCACCGATGCCCGGGCTGTAAGTGTCTCTGGTTCTACTTCCGTGACCGAAGTGATGGAGGTGCTCGGTGAAACCTGGCAGCAGGAACATACCGGCGCTGTGGTCGAAGTGCAGGGTACTGGTTCCTCTTCTGGTATCAAGGCTGCCAATGACGGCACCAGCGAGATTGGCATGACCTCTCGCAAGCTCAAGCCGGAAGAAGAAAAAGCCGGTATTACTCAGGCGGTACTGGCGCATGATGGTATTGCCGTCGTTGTTAACGGCAAAAACCCGGTGACAGGTCTGACCACCGAGCAGATCGCTGATATCTTCAAGGGTGAAATCACCAACTGGCAAGCACTGGGTGGCAATGACCAGCCCATCGTCGTCGTAACCCGTGACCCGGCTTCCGGTACCTGCGGCGCTTTTGAAGACATCATGAACCTGAAGTTCAAGGATGCGAACGGTAATGTGATCTCCGCTGTTTCCAACCGCGCGCAGGTGGCTAGTGGTAACGGTGTGGTCAAGACCACTGTGGCCCAGAACCCGTCTGCAATCGGTTACATCTCCCTGGGTACTGTCGATGGCAGCCTGAAAGCACTGGAAGTGAATAGTGTTGAAGCGTCCAACGATACTATCGCCACGGGTGCGTACACGGTAGCCCGTCCGTTTGTACTGCTCTACAACGCTGAGACCCTGTCAGAAAACGGCAAGGCATTCCTGGACTGGGCACTGTCCGGCGAAGGTCAGGCGATTGTGGCGCAACAGGGTTACATCCCGGTTATCTGATTTATTCCACGTCATGCCGGTGCGGATAAGCCGCACCGGCATTTCAGTTTTTTATCAATGATGGACGTTGAGTCCTGTCGGTAATGTATATGACGGCAAACAGTCGACAGGCGCGAATGGATAAGGCCTTTCATAGCCTGTTTTTCCTCTGCGCCATAGTCAGTACGGTTTCCATTGGCGCCATCGGCGCGTTCATTGTGGCCGAGGGCATGCCTGCTCTGGTGGACACCGGTGTTTTCAGTTTTGTCTCCGGTACCCAGTGGAGCCCACCGGTTTACTTCGGCATTTTGCCGATGATCAGTGGTTCCGTGATTTCCACCATTGGCGCGTTGGTGATCGGTGTGCCCATGGGCGTGCTGACAGCGATCTTCATGGCAGAAATTGCCCCGGAAAGATACGCCACTGTACTTCGTACGGCGATTGAACTGCTGGCCGGTATTCCGTCCGTCATTTATGGTTTCTTTGGTCTGGTCGTTATTGTGCCGCTGATCGAACAGGTGTTTTCGGTACCTGCCGGTAACACCATGCTGGCCGGTATCGTGGTGCTGACCATGATGATTCTGCCGACAGTGATTACACTGTCTGAGACTGCTATTCGTGCGGTACCACAGACCTACCGTGAAGGTTCCCTGGCGCTGGGCGCGTCCAAGATGTTCACCATTTTCAACGTGGTGCTGCCGGCGGCACGCTCCGGCATCATGACAGCCAGTATCCTCGGTATCGCCCGGGCGATCGGTGAAACCATGGCCATCATCATGGTCATGGGTAACGCGCCGATCATCGCTTCCAGCCTGCTGGAACCGGCCCGTACTCTGACCGCCAACATTGCCCTGGAGATGGCTTACGCCAGCGGCCTGCACAGCAGTGCGCTGTACGCTACCGGTATTGTGCTGTTTATCTTCATCATGTTGCTCAACGCCACCATGCTTTACCTGAACAGACAGAAGGCAGGTCGATAATATGAATTCCAGTAGTCTTGCCCAGGCGGTTACCGAGGGGATTACGGAATCCACCGTTCGTGAACGCCCGATGCCGAATCCTGCCCTCCGCCGCTGGAAAGACCGGTTGCTTGTGGGCCTGATTATCCTGGCCACTGCCGCTACCACCGGTACCCTGTTGTGGATTCTGTGGCATATCGTCAGCAATGGTATTGGTCACGTGAGCTGGTCGTTCCTGACTTCTAACTACACCCGTACCGGTGATACTTCCGGTATCTGGCCGATGATTGTCAGCACTGTTTACATGGTGGCTTTGTCACTGGGTATTGCGGCGCCCGTGGGTATCATGGGTGCGATTTACCTGACTGAATATGCACAGCCTGGCAGCCGGGTGGTGAAGGTGATCCGTTTTGCTACGGAAAGTCTGGCCGGTATTCCTTCCATCATTTACGGTCTGTTTGGTCTGACGCTGTTTGTTTCGACCTTCAAACTGGGCTTTTCCATTTTGGCCGGTGCGCTGACGTTGAGCATTGTCATTCTGCCGGTGATTATCCGTACCACGGAAGAAGCCTTGATGAGTGTGCCAGAAGCCTATCGTGAAGGTTCCTATGGGTTGGGTGCGTCCCGCCTGTACACTATCTGGCGCCTGATTCTGCCCGGTGCGATGCCCGGTATCATCAGCTCACTGATTCTCTGTATTGGCCGGATCATTGGTGAATCCGCCCCGGTCTTCCTGACCGCCGGCATGGTGGCCCGGATCCCCGATTCCGTGTTTGATTCCGGACGAACCCTGACGGTTCATCTCTACAAGCTGACTCAGGAACTGTTCTCCGTGCACGAGTGGAATCAGGCCTATGCGACCGCCACTGTGCTGGTGTTGATCGTACTGACGCTCAACATTACGACCCGATTACTGGCCCGACGCTTCAACAAGGGCTGAGCTGTGGCCTGCCCTGCAGGCAGGCCGACAGATTTTACCGAATTAATGACTGAGACTGAGAACATGGCGAACCCCGCTATCAACATCGAAGTACCTCACAGCAAGTTCAACGTGGAGAACCTGAACCTCTATTACGGGGAGAAGAAGGCACTGCACAACATCTCCATGGCGATTCCTGAAAAGCAGGTGACTGCGCTGATTGGCCCGTCCGGCTGCGGTAAATCCACACTGTTGCGCACCCTGAACAGGATGAATGATCTGATCCCCGGTGTGCGTGTGGAAGGTCGGGTGGCGCTGGATGGTCAGGATATCTATCACGATACCGACGTTCAGCAGCTGCGCATGAAAGTCGGGATGGTGTTCCAGAAGCCGAACCCGTTCCCCATGAGTATCTATGAAAACATCACTTATGGTCTGCGCGCCCAGGGCATCAAGGATCGTCGTTACCTGGATGAAATGGTGGAAAAGGCGCTGGAAGGCGCGGCTCTGTGGAATGAAGTGAAGGATCGTCTGCACGATTCCGCCATGGGACTCTCCGGTGGTCAGCAGCAGCGGCTGTGTATCGCCCGGACCATCGCTATGGAACCGGATGTCATCCTGATGGATGAACCGACCAGTGCACTGGATCCTATCGCAACGGATCGTGTGGAAGATCTGATGGATCGACTGAGCCATGACTTCACCATCGTGATTGTGACGCACTCAATGAATCAGGCGCGTCGTATTTCAAGAAATACGGCCTTCTTCCTGATGGGTGAACTGATAGAATTTGACGATACCGACCGCCTGTTCATGACGCCCAGCGACAAGCGGACGCATGATTACATTACCGGCCGGTTTGGGTAACATTTCTGTTAATTTTATGATTTGCATCCATTACGCCTGATCTATTTTGATCGGGCGTGATGGTATGGTGATTATCTAACCACCCGCCCAGCAGTGATGAGTGTGGTAATGATGATGGATGTGAATGTGCGTATCATTATAACCACACCGGTGATGTCTGACGGGCATATGCAGCCATAACCGCAAACAGTCTGCTGACAAATAAAATCTGGCTTTATTGTCAGCCCATTCCATCAGGCTGGATGGCTGGTAATCGTCACCTAATAGTGATTTTCCTGTGCGGTGAGCCGCTGCCAAGGCAAAAACTGGAGAAACAATAATGACGGGTAGTGAAGCAATGGCAATCGCTGTTAAGAGTATGATGCCAAGCACTTTAGCGCTCTCGTTATCCATACCGACAAAAATACAGCATCCCCGACATAATACGCTGCCAACAATATAGGCACCGAAGAAGGGGGATAGCGCAATGGTTGCCAGTAGCCCACCGAGTCCTGCTAACACCATCAGTGTGCCAACAGCCATTTTTTTGATGAATCGTGCAAAAATGGAACAGCCTGTATCGGGTTGTTGGTTTCTTTGGGGCGTGTCACTTTGGCTCGGGGGGGGGGGAACCACCGAAACATTAGGTTTGGTTTGGCTTAACTGATGTTGCTGAAAGTTAACGACATCCTCATAACGTGGTGGTGGTTCAGCGGGATAAGAATTGCTATCCATATTACCTGAAGTAAAAGGTGCACCGTGGTCGAGTAATGGATATGTCATTTATCATCCTTGAATTAAAAAAAAAGTACAGTGAGTAAAAACTGGACAGGTTTATTACTATGGATAGAGACAAGGCCCTTCGTATATGAGACCGCCAAAGATCAAAAAGGTTCGTCGAAAACAGAGAGAAACAGGCGCCGTCCTTATTGCCTTTAATCGTATTTGGAATAAGAAAAACTCCCATCGTTGATACGGCAGATTCGTCCCTGATTTGCGATATACTTTGCGCTTATCTTGCAAGTTGTATATACGCTATGACCATTGAACAGACTCTTCGTGCTCGAAGTGATAATCACTGTGAACTGTGTGGTACTACAGAACAATTGGGCATTTATACGGTCCCCCCCCGCAGCGTTGATAATGCTGATGATTGTGCGCTGTTATGCTAGGTCTGTCGTGATCAGATAGACACTCCTGAGAGTGCTGACATCCACCACTGGCGTTGTTTGAATGACAGTATGTGAAGTCTGGTACCGGCGGTTCAGGTGCTTGCCTGGCGTATGCTTAAACGTCTGAGCAGTGAAGGCTGGCCTCAAGATTTATTGGATATGCTGTACCTGGATGAAGAAACCCAGGCGTGGGCGGAATCGACAGGTGAAGGCGCTGCTGAAGAGGACAGTGTTAAACATGTCGACTGCCATGGTGTTGTGTTGGAAGCCGGTGATACCGTGACGTTGACTAAGGATCTTACGGTTAAAGGTGCAGGTTTTACTGCCAAGCGAGGCACGGCTGTTGGGTGCTCTTTCGAAATAATTAAAGCTAAAGTACTCAAAAAGGCATCCTCATAAAATCCGACATATTCTTGTGCAATCCGTTCCCTGCTGGTTAACAACTATGTCTACATCTGTCATTAGCC
>MUIA01000035.1 GCA_002084115.1 Oceanospirillales bacterium LUC14_002_19_P2
ATATATGACTCATTACCTCGCTTGGCGGCGCGCTCTAACAGAGCGTCATAGGCTGACGGCTGCACGCATGTTCGAGAAAATCATTGGACATTGGTGCTACCAACCACAAGGGGTAACTTAGCCTTTCCTGATGTTGGCTGTGAATTACGTGTGGCTCTTTGATATTCGTCGTTGTTAACGAAAACTGATTTTCAGTGGAATGAATATTAGTTTTCCTCTCAATGTTTTTCCCTAGGTTTGTTTTTCTTAGCGCTTGTCAAGTGATGCAGTAACGTGCGATTCTCAATGTAATCTAATAGCTAGCCAGTATTTTTGTCGAGAACTTCACGATGTCTATATGGAAAAAGTCGTTTACCCTGGATGGCCTGAACAAAGGGATGGAAAATACATTATGCGAGCACTTGGCTATGCATGTGGAAGAAGTCGGTGATGATTATGTGATGGGTACGATGCCGGTGGATTCCCGTACCACGCAACCAATGGGGTTGTTGCATGGAGGCGCCTCTGTCGCATTGGCTGAAACGCTGGGAAGCCTGGCAGCGAATCTGGCCGTTGATCAAACATGTTACTGTGTTGGTTTGGATATCAATGCAAACCATATTCGAAGCATGAAATCAGGCATGGTGACAGCCAAAGCGTCGGCTACGCATATTGGGCGATCTACCCAAGTTTGGGAGATTACTCTTCAAGATGAAGAAGGGCGTTTGGTCTGTATATCCCGTTTGACCATGGCGGTCAAACATATTGCAGGTTGAAAACATACACTATTCAGGTCTGATTCTTCATATGTCATTTCCTATACAGCAGGTTGAGTGCCCCAATCAGGATCGCCAGATAATCCCCGTCGAGTTTTTGGTATTGCACTATACGGCAACGGATCTTTTGAACACACTGGACATCTTTCAGGATGAACAGCGTGGTGTATCGTCGCATATGGTGATTGATGTTGATGGTAGGGTCTATTCTCTGGTCGACTGCTTGCAGGGGCAGGCTTATCGGGCGTGGCATGCCGGGCGAAGTTCATATGTGGATGGGGAAAAGACGTGGTCTGGATTTAATGACTTTTCTATTGGTATTGAATTGGTGAACACCAATGGCAACCTCTTTCCTTTTACGGATGCCCAGTATCAGTCACTGGCAGCCGTCGTCCTGTTGTTGAAGCAGCATTATCCCTCATTGGTGAAGCCGAGTCGTATTCTCGGACATGAACATATCGCCGGATATCGCGGTAAAGTAGACCCTGGTTACTGTTTTAACTGGAAGCGTTTTTGGCAGATGTGTTATCCCGATGCACAAACGCCTGAACGTCAGTCGGTGTGCCCTGAGGCGTTACGACTTAAGGCTTCTGCAATGGCGGCATTCAGTCCTGCTGATCCCCGTGAGAATGCACAATTCTGGATGCATATGAGTGCTTTGATGGAAACTGCAGTTGAACTGGCGAATATGGGCAAGCCTTGAGTCACGAAAACAGATTTATTACTTGACTGGCATGACGATAAGTCCCGTGTTGAAAGTCATTTACAGGTACTAAAGTACTTGTAATGGTTCGCGGTCAATATCAAGAATAAACGTCCATGGAGTCCTGGATGCCGCATATCAGTTCAAGGCTGGAAACGATTCGCTTCTCTCTGACAAAAATCCCGCTGCTGCTTTTGCTGGGTTTATTAGGCGGTTGCAGCAGTATGGTTTTTAATGTTGCAACAGAATATACCCAGACCTACGCCGAAGATGTTGCGATGCCGTATGTCATGACCACCAGTGACCCGGCTATGGGATGTGCGATGGGCGATGCCATGACTCCGGCCCTGATGTCCATGGGAACGTTTAACCGAGGCGCCAGTAAATTGGGTGTGATGTCGTATATGTCATCCGCTCTGTGTGCTGAGAGCCAGGCGCGGGAACAGGCGCTGCGTTATCAACGGGCCCTGTTGCGCGATGATACGATTGAAGCTCAGGATGCCCGCATTATGGTGAAACGTGCCTGGGCCGTTGCTGCTGATCGTCAATATCAAGCTTGGCACCATCTGAGCCAATATTATGGTGAGCCAGGCACGGGGTGTCCGGCACTGGAATCTTCGCAGGATGAGCTGGTCTGGTTGCTCGGGTTGATTGGTGGCTTGCAGGCGGTTAACAGTGATATCCGGTCAACAGAAGGGCGTATCCCACGGAGTATTGCAGCTCGTGTTGAACGCAGTGCACAGTGTCTCGATAACCAGGCATGGTGGGGAGTGCCAAAAGCCATTCGTGCGGCGCTATGGGTGATGATTCCCGGTGTTGTACCGGAAGGTGAAGACCCGTGGCGCCGCCTGCAGGAGGCCAGTGATGCCGGTGCCGCCAGTGGCGTCAGGCTGGCAAATATATTTCATGCAATGGCGGCTGTTAGTGCTGGTGATGATGAGCTGGTACGCCAGTTGATTCGTGATCATGCGCAGGCTGAAAAGCGTCGTTTACCCGATCCAGATTATCAACTCAAGTTACGCACAAGACTGAAAATACGGCATTATTGCCGGTATGAAACACGATCTGATTGAGCTGTACTCTGACTACCTTCTGTCCTCTTTTGGCAAAACAACCGCAACCGGTT
>MUIA01000126.1 GCA_002084115.1 Oceanospirillales bacterium LUC14_002_19_P2
AAGCTGAACAGTAGACCCAGAAAATGCCTTGGTTACAAAACTCCATATGAGGCATTCAAAGAGTTAACTGGAGTGGATGCAAGAAAAGTCATGGGTTATGCATTTATGACTTGAATTCAGGATCCCGTCCATTGCACTCTTTGGTGTGATGATGCCGGTATTGTCACTGTTTGGGCAGGGGATCGGTTATCTCCCTGCGGTCATCGCGGTTCTCCTGTACTCACAGCTGCCCATCATCCGCAATACCTATACCGCCATTAACAATGTTGATCCGGCACTCAGGGAAGCGGCTAAAGGGATCGGCATGACAACCTTTCAGCGTCTTGCCCGGGTAGAAATTCCCCTGGCAACCCCGGTCTTCATGGCCGGTGTCCGTACGGCTGTTGTCATGAATATCGGGGTAATGGCCATTGCAACGTATATCGGCGCCGGCGGACTGGGCACGTTCATCAGCCGGGGCATCACCATGACAGACCCGCGCCAGCTGATTACCGGCGCACTGGCTGTCAGTTTACTAGCCATTGTCGTGGATTACGGGTTACTGCGCCTTGAGCGCCGACTGACACCGCCAGGCCTGCTGAAAGCCGCCTGACGTCCTGACAGATTCTCTCGCTTACAACGCTTCACTCTCCAGACAATATGATTAGAACAGACAAACTCACAAAGATTTTCGAAACCAGCGAAGGCACCGTCACAGCGGCCGATCAGATCTGCATGGAAGTACCGGAAGGGGAGATCTGTGTTTTGCTGGGACCGTCCGGTTGTGGCAAAACCACCACGCTGAAGATGATTAATCGCATCATTGATCCCACCTCAGGGAAGGTGTTCATTAATGGTGAAGACACTACCGATCTCGACACCGTCACACTGCGTCGCCAGATTGGTTACGTCATACAACAAACCGGCCTGTTCCCGAACATGACCATAGAAGAAAACATCTGTGTCGTTCCGAGAATGCTGGGCTGGGCGCCGGATAAGATGGCGGAGCGGGCAGAGGAACTGCTCGACCTGGTGGGCCTGGATCCCCGGGTTTTCATGCAGCGATATCCTAATGAGCTCTCAGGTGGTCAGCAGCAGCGCGTCGGTGTGATCCGGGCACTGGCAGCGAACCCACCGGTTATGCTGATGGACGAACCATTTGGTGCCATTGACCCGATCAACAGAGAAGTGATTCAGGATGAATTCCTGCGTATGCAGAAGGAACTGAAAAAAACCGTTCTGTTTGTCAGCCACGATATTGATGAAGCGGTCAAAATGGCGGATCGCATTGCCATATTCCGTGGCGGCAAACTGATCCAGTTTGATACGCCGGATCATATCCTGGCCCATCCCGCTAACAAGTTTGTGGCTGACTTTGTCGGTGATGACCGCACATTGAAACGACTGCAATTGGTCAGGGTGCATGAAGTCATGGAGACGCGCCCAGCGTCAGTCAAACCTCACGACTCTGTCCAGCAAGCTATCCAGACAATGGAAGAGTGTGGTCATGGCTGTGTGGTACTGGTCAATGAACAGGATGCACCTATTGGTATCGTTGAACGCAAGATGGTTGAAGGTCTGAAAGGCACCTGTGGCGAACACCACGAAGGCCTCAAGGCCGTGATTTCCGTTGATGATAACCTCCGCAAAGTAGCATCTCTTTTATACAAGCATGACGCAACCTGGTTGCCCTGTGTTGATGAGGCGGGACGATTTCGGGGTGAGATTACCCAACGGGGTATTACCCATCACCTGGGTATGACGTATCGGAATGGAGGTTAACGGATGAAACGGAGACCTCTCGAAAAAATAGGGCGGGTCGTACTTTTACTTGGCGTCTTTGCATTGGGAGTAGCCTGCCAGCGTACCGGTTTGCTGGACGATATCCTCTATTACACAGAGGACATTCTGTACCTGAGCCAGCAACATCTGCTACTGACTTTGGTTTCAGGCGGCATGGCTATTCTTGTCGGTGTTCCTTTAGGTATCTGGTTAAGCCGACCGGAAAACCGTGCACGTTCCCAAAACTGGATGCAGGTGCTGAATATAGGCGGCACTGTGCCAACACTGGCGCTGCTGGCCTTATCTATGAGTTTTCTGGGTATTGGCGCAAAACCCGCTGTATTTGGTCTGTTTGTCGCCACCTTATTGCCGATCGTTCGTAATACCTGGTCGGGGCTTATGGATGTTCCCCCTCACCTGATTGAGGCGGCGGAAGGTATTGGTATGTCACCTATGCAGGTTTTGTTGCGTGTTGAAGTACCCAATGCCCTGTTCGTAATTTATGCCGGTATCCGCACTTCATTGTCGATCAATATCGGCACCGTGCCTCTGGCGTTTTTGATTGGCGGCGGCGGATTGGGAGAATTGATCTTTACCGGTATCGATCTCTATGAACCGGGCATGATGCTGGCCGGTGCCATCCCCACCGCATTATTGGCTGTACTGGTTGATATGTTCATGACGTCTGTTACCTATATCACGGTGCAAATTCTGGTTAACTTGAACACCGATTCTGGTTTGCTTGAACACCCCCGACACCTTACGTATTGGCGAACCTGATTTTTAGACCAGGTGTTCATTTGCTTCCAGTTTTCCCATTTT
>MUIA01000034.1 GCA_002084115.1 Oceanospirillales bacterium LUC14_002_19_P2
CAGTCGCTTGATTACAGAACCCCTCAGGCAATTCACTTTGCATGAGGAACAATCAACCAACTACCAGGACTTAACTTAAATTTGTGGATTTACTGTCTTGATAGTGGGGTCCACTATAAAGTGAGCAGTTTACTGCATCCAACAGCGACCCATTTGTCACCAAAGCCGAAGCGACCAATTACCGGGAAACCGGTGATTATCAGGCTACCGTCGAATGGCTGAAACGACTGGCTGCAAAAACGGATGATGTCCGGATCATCAATTTGAAGGAGAAAACGCCACAGGGCCGTTCGATGGTTATGGCGATCGTCTCCACCAGCCAGGACAAAACCCCTAAAGGCCTGAAAGAGAGTGGTAAGCCAACCGTACTGATTGAGTCAGGCATACACCCGGGCGAAGTCAATGGTAAGGATGCCGGGCTGATGTTCCTGCGTGATCTGACCGTCGCCAACAAATACCCCAACCTGCTCAAAAAAGTGAATCTGCTGTTTATCCCGTCAGTGAATCCCGATGGTGATATGCGCCGCAGCCGCTACAGCCGGATTAACCAGAATGGTCCGGACCTCACGGGCTGGCGGCTGAACGCCAACAATCTCAACCTGAACCGTGATTTCACCAAACTCGACAGCGCCGAAATCCGTAATGTCGTGAATGTGTTGGATACCTGGAATCCGGATTTTTTCATGGATGTCCATTCAACCGATGGCATCAACTACCAGTACGACGTCACCTACTGCGATAACGGCCAAGGCTGGTCACCAGCCGCCAAGGCATGGATGGATAAAAAAATGACCCCGAGAGTCTATAAAGAACTCAAAGCCATGGGACATATTCTGAATGTCTGCATCAGCGCTAACGACAATAATGACCTTTCCAAAGGCTATTACCCCTATGCCAGCGATCTGGCTCGTTTTTCCAACCAGTATGGGGATATTCGAGGCATTCCCAGCATTCTGGTCGAACTGCACGCACTGAAACCCTATAAACAACAGGTGCTGGGCAACTACGTGCTGTACAAAGCCATCCTTGAAAGTGTTGCAGCAGATCCCAAAGGATTAAAAGAAGCTGCGGAACGCGATCAAGCCCTGCGCCCGACCAACACCACGCTCACCTGGAAAACACCGGATAAAGTGCCGGAGGTTCAATTCAAAGGCGTTAGCTATACCACGGAATCATCACCACTAACCGGTGAAGAGGTCGTGCTATGGAGCAACAAACCGCAAACCTACAAGGTTCCCCTCACCGCTCAATCAGAACCCGAGCTTATTGTTAAACGGCCAAAAGCGTATGTTATACCGGCCCAATGGCAGACGGTGATCAAACGCCTTAAGGCCCATGGCATCAAGATGACCACATTCAAACAACCCACCACGTTGGATGTGGTTGTGTACCGCATGAAAGATATCCGATTGGGGTCAGGCTTTGAACCCGATCGTGTGGGTGGCGCCAAGCTACCAGGGTACGAAGGGAGGTTGTTGATAAAAGGCACACCGGTGCCGGAAAAGCGCCGGGTTACCTACCCAGCGGGCTCTGTTGAAGTGCCTACCGATCAGAGATTGGGTACGCTGGCCATGAATTTGCTGGAACCCCGCAGCCCAGATTCCTTTCTGCAGTGGGGCTTATTCAACAGCATGATGACCATCGGTGAAGAGCCGGAAATCTATGTCATGGAACCCATGGCGCGGGCCATGTTGGCACAAGATCCGAAGCTAGCTGCCGCCTTCAAGGCCAAGCTGAAATCAGACAAGGCCTTTGCTAATGATCCCCATGCCCGCCTGATGTGGTTTTTTGAGCATACCCCCTACATCGACAAGAACCGGTATCTCTACCCAGTAGGCGTGATACCGGGCAAATCGACCAGCTAAAGCCACCCCGACAGGAAAGCTATGACAGGAATGGCAGTGGATTTTTCGAGATGGCAACGGCAAAGATGTAGCCATAAACAACGATGGCGGACAGCGCCATGACGGCCTTCACTTTCGCTGGACGCCCCGGCCGGATCGCCATGGCGCCCAGCATAATGTAGACGACTACCGCCACCAGCTTGGCCTGAAGCCAGGGAAAGCTCCAGGCTGACAGCAGGGATGCCAGCCAGAGACCACAAATCAGCAGGAAAGTATCAATGACATGGGGAACAATTTTCACCCAGCGTTTTTGCAACCACTGGGAGCCGGTCATTGACCAGCAGGCCCGGATAAAGAACAGGCTCAGACTCAACAGCGCCAGAGTCATATGCAGATGCTTGACGACCATGTACATGTAATCACTCCACTCATTTAAGTCACCGCGGACAACGATAGCTTCCACTATCGGCACAGGGCAACAGCCAGCGTTTTTTTCAACAATGCATCATGCCCTGCGGCACGACTTCGGTAAATCCCTAGTCCTATTTATTTTCCTGCAGACCACCCTGCGCTCTCCCTCAATACAGCAAGCCGGGGCGTGAAAGTGACAACTGATACCAATCGCCTTTTCTAACTACTGCATAAGTGCCCACTGGCGAGAGCATAAACTGAACAACCGTCCAGCCTCGCTACACAGTTTATTCCAGGCATTGCAGCAACAATCCACAATATCCT
>MUIA01000317.1 GCA_002084115.1 Oceanospirillales bacterium LUC14_002_19_P2
CTGCATGACGGGCAGCAAACTGAAAATCAATATTCTCAAAACCTTCGGGTAACTGTGGTCGGCGAGACATAGTTTCAAAGAGAATTCGTTGATGATGCCTAAGGATAGCTGGCATCAGGCTTAGGACTTAGAAAATACGATTGGTATTAGATCATTGCTCGTGGTTGTGGGTATGTCGCTGTTCAAGTCCCGGTATTGCCGGTAAACTAGCTCGTTTTGCATCACCAGTGAATCAAGGTTCCGACGCTCAAATCCCATGGAAAATCTCGAAGTTCTGACCAACGCCGCACTGGAGGCCGTCGCCGTCGCCAGTGACGCTGCAAGCCTGGATCAGGTACGTGTGCAGTACCTGGGCAAAAAGGGTGAAATCAGCCTGCTGATGCAGAGTCTGCGTGACGTGCCGCCTGCCGAGAAACCGGCCGCCGGTGCCCGCATCAACGCTGCCAAGCAGCAGGTGCAGACCGCCATCAACGCCCGCCGTGAATCGCTGGAAAACGCGGTGCTCGAAGCCCGCCTGGCCAGTGAAACCATCGATGTCACTCTGCCGGGCCGCGGCCAGGCCATTGGTGGCATCCATCCGGTGACCCGGACCATGGAGCGGATTACCGAATACTTCCGCACCATCGGTTTCGAGCAGGCCGACGGCCCTGAGATCGAAGATGATTACCACAACTTCGAAGCGCTCAATATTCCGTCGCACCACCCGGCCCGTGCCATGCACGATACCTTCTACTTTAACCCTGGAACTGTCCTGCGTACCCATACCTCTCCGGTTCAGGTACGGGTGATGGAAAGTGGCAAGCCGCCGTTTGCGGTCATCTGCCCGGGTAAGGTTTACCGCTGCGATTCCGACCAGACCCACAGCCCCATGTTCCACCAGGTGGAAGGCCTGTACGTGGGTGAGAAGGTCAGCTTTGCTGATCTGAAGAGCGTGCTGGTGGACTTCCTGCGCGTCTTCTTCGAGCGTGACGACCTTCAAGTCCGATTCCGTCCGTCCTACTTCCCGTTCACTGAGCCTTCTGCCGAGGTGGATATCGAGTGGGGTCGCAATGAAGACGGTTCCATCAAGTGGCTGGAAGTGCTGGGCTGCGGCATGGTACATCCGAAGGTGTTCGAATACGCCGGTATCGATGCCACCAAATACACCGGTTATGCCTTTGGTCTCGGTGTTGAACGCTTCGCCATGCTGCGCTATGGCGTGAAGGACCTGCGCCTGTTCTTCGAAAACGACATGCGCTTCCTGGAGCAGTTCCACTGATCACCTTTCCGGCAGGAAAGGACGGGATTTGACAGTATTTGAGTGTGTCCTGGCGGCATCAAAACACCGTCAGGCGATGAGGACGAACAAAGCATGAAATTCAGTGAACAGTGGTTGCGCCAGTGGGTGAACCCTGAGGCGAGTACCGAGGAATTGGCGGCCAAGATCACCATGGCCGGCCTGGAGGTGGATGGTGTTGAAGCGGTGGCCGGTGAGTTTACCGGTATCGTGGTAGGTGAGATTGTCGCCTGCGAACAGCATCCGGATGCGGACAAGCTGCGTGTGACCCGCGTTTCCACCGGCAGTGAAGAGTTTCAGGTGGTTTGCGGTGCACCCAACGCACGTATTGGCCTGAAAGCCCCGTTTGCCACCATCGGTGCGGTACTGCCTGGCAACTTCAAGATCAAGAAAGCCAAGCTCCGTGGCGTGGAATCCTTCGGGATGCTGTGCGCTGGCGAAGAAATGGGCATGGACATTCCGTCCGATGGCCTGATGGAACTGCCTGCGGATGCGCCGGTGGGTCAGGATATTCGTGAATACCTGAACCTGAATGATGCAATCATTGATGTTGACCTGACGCCGAACCGTGGTGACTGCCTGAGCATCGCCGGTTTTGCCCGTGAGGTCAGCGCCAACTATCTGGCGGATGTCTGCGAGCCGGAAGTCGCAGAATGCGCGCCGCAGATTGACGATACCTTCCCGGTAAAACTGGAAGCGCCAGCGGGTTGCCCCCGTTATGTGGGTCGTGTGATCCGTGATGTGAATGTTGCGGCGGAAACTCCGCTGTGGCTGAGCGAGCGCCTGCGCCGTGCCGGCATCCGTTCCATTGATCCGGTAGTAGATGTCACCAACTACGTGATGATCGAGCTGGGTCAGCCCATGCACGGCTTTGACCTGGACACCCTGTCCGGTTCGATCCGTGTACGTATGGCGGAAGCCGATGAGCCGCTGACGCTGCTGGATGGCTCCGAAGTGAAGCTGACCGCCGAAACTCTGGTCATCGCTGATGAAAGCAAAGTGCTGGCTATTGCTGGTGTGATGGGTGGCGAGAATACCGGTGTGAGCACCGAGACCCGCAACATCTTCCTTGAAAGCGCGTTCTTCAATCCGATCACTATTGCCGGCAAGGCCCGTTCCTACGGCCTGCATACGGATTCTTCCCACCGTTTCGAGCGTGGCGTGGATTTCCAGCTGCAGCGTAAGGGCATTGAACGTGCCACTCAGCTGATCCTTGAGATTTGCGGTGGTAAGCCGGGTCCTGTCTCTGAAGTGGCCAGTGAAGCGGATCTGCCGTCCCTGAAGCAGGTCGATCTGCGTGCCGAAAAGGTGGAATCCCTGCTGGGTGTGGCCATTGAGAATGATCACATTGAAGCCCTGCTTAGCCGTCTGGGCCTGACCCTGACTGCAACCGGTGAAGGCACCTGGACTGTAGCTGTTCCCAGTTGGCGTTTCGATATCAGCATCGAAGAAGACCTGGTCGAAGAGCTGGGCCGTATCTACGGCTACAACAACCTGCCGGAAACGACGCCGGTCGCGCGCGTACAGCTGAAGCAGATCGACGAAGGCCGCAAGGGTATTGAGGTGATGCGTCGTGTGCTGGTGGCCCGTGGTTACCAGGAAGCGATCAACTTCAGCTTCATTGATCCTGCGCTGCACAAAGCATTTGAGCCGGGACTGGAGCCGGTGGCACTGTCCAACCCGATTTCCAGTGAAATGTCTGTTATGCGTACCAGCCTGCTGCCGGGTCTGGTGAAAACCGTTCAGTACAACCAGAACCGTCAGCAGCAGCGTGTGCGCCTGTTCGAATCAGGTCAGACCTTCGTCACCAAGAACGGTGAACTGGCACAGGAACTCTGGCTGGCGGGTGTGATCACAGGTTCCCGTGAGCCGGAAGGCTGGACCGGTAACAACGCAGCAGTCGATTTCTACGACATCAAGGGTGACCTGAAAGCGTTGCTGGCGCTGGGCGGTGATGATCGCGCCTGGTCTTTCCGTACCGCACGTCGTGCCAACATGCACCCCGGCCAGTGTGCCGAAGTACTGCGTGATGGCGAAGTGGTTGGTGTGGTAGGTGCGCTGCATCCGTCCCTGGTCAAGCTGATGGATCTGAATGGCCCCGCGTACCTGTTCGAAGTGAACGTGGCTGCCGTTGAGCAAGGTCGTGTGACTGAATACCAGGCACTGTCCAAGTTCCCGGAAGTACGTCGTGATATGGCGTTGATCGTTGACCAGTCCGTTGCGGCAGGCGACATCGAGCATATTATCCGAGAACAGGCCGGTGAATGGCTTAAAACTGTGACGGTGTTCGATGTTTACACCGGTCAGGGGGTCCCGGAAGGGCAAAAAAGCCTGGCTCTGGGGTTGACCTTGCAACATCCTTCCCGCACATTTAAGGATGATGAGATTAACGCGTTGTTTGCCAGTGTCGTCAGTGCACTGGAGAACGGGGTTAAGGCAACACTGAGGAAGTAAGGGATGGGGGCGCTGACCAAGGCGGAAATAGCCGATTATCTTCACGAAGAGCTCGGCTTCAACAAACGCGAGGCCAAGGACCTGGTGGAGCAGTTTTTTGAGGAAATCCGCCAGGCTCTGATCGAGAATGAACAGGTCAAACTGTCCGGTTTCGGCAACTTTGACCTGCGCGACAAAGGTGAGCGCCCCGGCCGCAACCCGAAAACGGGTGAAGAAATCCCCATCACTCCCCGGCGGGTGGTGACGTTCAAACCCGGCCAGAAACTCAGGGCGAGAGTAGAGGCCTATGCAGGAAGCGATACCAGCAATTGAGGAAGGGGAAGGTTCCCTTCCTCCCATTCCCGGCAAGCGCTACTTCACGATCAGTGAGGTCAGTCAGCTTTGTGATGTGAAGAACCATGTGCTGCGTTACTGGGAGCAGGAGTTTCCCCAGCTCAAGCCGGTCAAACGACGTGGCAACCGCCGTTATTATATGCGGCAGGATGTACTGACCATTCGTCAGATCCGCAGTCTTCTCTATGAACAGGGTTACACCATTCCCGGCGCCCGTGCCCGGTTATCCGGTGAAGAGGAAGGCCAGGATGCCAGCCAGTTCCGGCAGCTGGTCAAACAGATGAAAGCCGAGCTGGATGATGTGCTGGATGTTCTGAAGTCCCGTTAAGCTTGTTCTTCAAAGACGTCATTCGTTTTACTTTGAGCGTGTGGCCGTTCGATCTTTTTAAATTCTTCCCAGTTTTTTCTACTTTCCACCACAGCCTGTCGTTGGCTGCTCTATATTTCCCGCACTGACATTCATACATCTCCGGAGCCTGATGTGCGGCAGTTATTGCTGATTACCTGCGTAGGTGCAGTGCTGGAATTCTTTGATTTTGCCATTCTGTTTTTGTTTGCTGATGTTTTGACCCGGGTTTTTATTCCGGGGGAAGAGGGCAGTCGCCTGTGGATTTTTGCCATTTTTGCGCTGGGTTATCTGACCCGTCCCTTGGGTGGTTTGCTATTCAGTCACTTTGGTGACCGGATTGGTCGTAAGCGACTGTTCCGGTTGTCGATTCTGCTGATGTCTTTGGCAACGCTAGGCATTGGGCTACTACCGGGTTATGCGCTGGTCGGTGGATTGGCGCCGGGATTGCTGGTGGTGTGCCGGATTGTTCAGGGATTGTCGGTCGGTGGGGAATTGCCCGGTTCCATCATTTATGCCGCAGAACAGGTGCCGCCCAACCAGCGCGGATTGGTGACAACTTCCATCATTACCTCCGCGACACTGGGCCATGTGCTGGCCGGTGCGGTTGCCATGCTGATTGCCGCGACGCTGTCGGAAGGGGAGATTCAGCAGTGGGGTTGGCGTTTGCCATTTTTTGCCGGTGGTGCACTGGGTGTGGCCGGTTATCTGGAGCGGCGACACATTGCGGAAACCCCACTATTTATCGCCATCCTGGAGCGGGGCGAGATTGCGAAAGTACCATTGCTTGAGTGCTCTCTCTGATTAATACGCAGATACTGGCTCTCCAAGCCTGTTTTCACAGGTTATTCGTTCCCATAGCTGATCCCAGCGTCCTTTTGTCTCTGTCAGTGCCCGCATGCCAAGCACAATTG
>MUIA01000143.1 GCA_002084115.1 Oceanospirillales bacterium LUC14_002_19_P2
GAGAGACAAACCCTTCACGCTGGTCTGGGCAAATCAGGAACTGGGAGCCTGTAGGCCCAGTTGCACTTAATCCAGAGCGAATATCCGGGGTCGAAGATCGCGAGAAACAGGTGGCCTAAAAATTAGTATTCGGGACAACTATCTTGAAAAACTCCGGTAAACTGGTGCTGACCAAGTGGGTGGAGAATATCACCCGCGGAGATGTGAAAGTGGTCTCGAATCAGGCAGAGCCTGGTGATATTTTGCAATACACCATCCATTTCACCAATGCGGGTACAACGCCCATTTCACACGTGGAAATCAGTGACGATATGCCCGCTTTCACGGCATTGTCAGAGACACTCCGTTGTCCATCAGTGTTGCCGAGGGAGATGCAATGCAGCCCGGCTAGAAGCTATAACGCAGGCTATATCGGGCAGGTCGCCTGGAAGTTTGGTGGAGAATTAAGACCGGGTGAGGGCGGAGAAGTCAGTTATCGCATTAAAATTGAATAAACATAATATTTTTAATGTGAAAACAGGATTATAACGCGGTATTTACTTTTCGCTTTATTCCAAAAAAACAGGCATCGGGTGCCTGTTTTACCCTTGTGATCATTAATACTTAATAGATGGCAATGGTTTATACAGGGAACTAATAGCAATGCGGTTAGATATCCAAAGAAGCCAAGGCGTTGGCGGAGTAAAAAATGATTCCCCTGCAAATGCTACAAAACAGGTAGAGGGTAAGGCCTTTGATTATAAGGTAACTGAAAGCAGCCCTCAGGCAGATGCGTCAGTAATGAAGGGCTGCGATCATGACGAAGGTATTGATGTTGATTCTCCGTCATTGCACAAGCGCCATGTAACCTTTTCAGATACTGTTCAGGTGTTTGAATTCGATCCTGATTCAGCACCATCAGATATCACTGGCCTTGATGATGATTTAGAGCTAGGCGACGCAGACTCTATTGATGGTGATTTTGAGTTTGATGATACAGACTCTGTCGATCTGGAGGGTGATCCAGTCACTGATGATCTATCACTGGATAATAATGGTCATCCCGATGAAACGGGTACTCAGTCATCCAAATTGACCAGGCTTTTGGGTGGGTTGCAGGGGGCAAAAAAAACGATCAAAGATTTTGCTGTTTCTTTACCAGAGAAAGTACGCAGTAAACTGCCCCGAAGGTTGGTCAATACCGTTGCTTTGAACATGCCGTCGCCGAAAACCCTCAAGGAAAGAATTACAGGGAAAGTGACGGAGCCGAAAGCTGAATTACATAAGGCCAAATTTGAGGCATTAAAGCAGGAGACAAATAGCGCATTAGAAAAAATAGAGCATGCCAGTGTCTATGACGGTGATGGTCAATCCATAGGTGTTGATCAGTTACCTTCCCTTGAAGCGGATATTGCTGCAGCAAAAACGCGTCTGGCAGATCTTACTAAAGCTTATAAATCCAAAGGATTAGATGCTGAGGCATCAGCGGATATACAAAACGATATTGATCAGACAATATTAAATCTTGAAAGGCATCAGCTTACCCGAAAAAAGTTGCTGGATAAGAAACAATTAGTGGTTAAAAGCACTCGAGAGAAAAAACTTGAAACTTTAAATAAGGATTATCAGGCTAAGCTGCAGGGAAATAGAACCAAAAGCCAGAATATGGCATTTGAGATAAAACAGCAGGAAAATACATACCATTTTCACAAGTCGACCCTTGAGGCGCGGCATAAACAGACCGGTTTGAAAGGGCTTGAACGTGAGGTCAAGAATCTAGAGCAGCAAGTCGATCAGGCATCTGGGTTAGCAAAAGAACCTGGGCAGGATGTTATTCATATTGGAAACAATGAAACAATCAATCTCGGTAAGTTGAGGGTGCAGTTAGCTGAGAAGAAAACGCATCTGACTGAATTGCGTACCAACCTGGAGCCGCTGGAACAGCAAATGAATGAAGCGAAAAAGGCGTTAGAGAAACAGAAAAATGAGCTGAGAGATCTTGATAATGAAATGATAAGGGATAAACGCGAGTACGATCGAGGCGTTAATTACCTGAAAGCACAATTGAAAAATAAATGATACTGGTGAGAGGTATTTGGCTACCAATCTGGAAGGGGGGATGCTTTATGCGTAGGCCGACTTCAGAAAGAAAATCTATCCTGAACAAAGGGCAACATATGCCTCTGTCCAGGATACATCTTCATTGAACGGTGTTATTGCTCTACAGGATTCCCATCCCGATCCAGTACAATAACATTGCCAATGTCCAGCTTTTCGATATCTGTTTTTATCTTACTGAGATCGCCGATAACCAGCCAGGTGAAACGGTCAGGATGCAGCGAGGTTTTGGCTGTTTTACGGATATCATCTTTTCCGGTGTTTTTGACACGGTTGGCGTAGTCATACATATGGCTGTCCGGCAGGTCGTATTCTACCAGGGTGCTAACCGAACCCAGCAGGGCGCCATTGGTTTCATAGCTTCCAGGCAGCTTGTTGATCCGGTTAGTTTTGACCAACGCCAGCTCTTCGTTGGTGGCCGGTTTCTTGCCCACGTAAGCCTTAAACTCCTTCAGCATTTCCGCCATGGCTTCGTCAGTCTTGTCGATCTGTACTGAGGCGGTTGCCATGTACGGACGCTGGCCACGGGCATTGCGGGTATAGCTGTAGGAACCATAGGCCCAGTGCTTGTCTTCACGAAGGTTCATGTTCAGCCGTGAGGTGAACTGTCCACCGATGACATCATTCATCAGGCCGAATGCCAGTGCATTCTCATCATTGATGGGCATAACCAGTTGTGAGGCAATGATCGTGGACTGGCTGGCACCCGGGTAGTCGATCAGGTAAACCGTGGCTTTATCCGGTTCAGGAATACTGCTAATGGTTTTACTGGGCATTGGCGTAGAGGGGGCCTGCCAGTGAGACAGGGCCTGCTCCAGCTTGGGCAGCAGTTCCTCCATGGAGGTGTCACCGGTGACAATCAGTGTCCCGTTATCTGGGCGCATCCAGGTTTTCCAGTATTCCACCAGATCACCCCGGGAGAGGGAGGAGACAGTACTTAGGTTGCCGCTGCCACTCCAGGGGGTGTTATAGGCGTGACCCGGACCGTAAAGCAGTTCCGGGAGGATGCGACCGGCAATACTCCGTGGGCTGGCTTTTTCCTGGCGGATACCGTCCAGCATGTTGCTGCGCAGGCGCTCCAGGTCAGTTTCCCTAAAGGCGGGTTGGGTCAGAACATCGGCCATGATGGACAGGGATTGATCCAGTGTGACCTTGAGGCTGTCCAGGTAGATGTTGGAGGTGTCGAAATCATTCCCGGTACTGAGTGATGTGCCGATGGTTTCCAGCTCTTCGGCCAGCTCCAGTGAGGTTTTGCTGGCAGTGCCCTCATCCAGCATAGCCATCGTCAGGCCGGGCAGGCCGGGTTTGCCGAGGCGTCCTGAGAGGCCGCCATCAAACTGCAGTTCCATGCTAACAACCGGTGTCTGGTGGCGTGGCGCCAGTACGATCTTGAGACCATTGCTCAGGGTGGCGCGCTCAAGGGCAGGTAGGGAGAGTGAGACCTTACCATCAGTTGACGGCAGCTTGCTGCGGTCAGCGCCCTCTGTGGCGTGCTCATAATCCGGGAAGGGCGTGATATCGAGCACGTAAGCACCACTGATTAGCCATTTGTTCGCGGCTTGGCGAATCATCGCTGGTGTGGCATTTTGCATGGTATCGAAGCTTTTCAGGTAGTAGCCGGGATTGCCAAAATAGACCTCGCCATGGGCCAGAATGTCGGACTTGCCGCCAAAACCGCCCACCCGTTCGGTA
Source organism: Oceanospirillales bacterium LUC14_002_19_P2 (assembly GCA_002084115.1). Taxonomy (GTDB): domain Bacteria; phylum Pseudomonadota; class Gammaproteobacteria; order Pseudomonadales; family Endozoicomonadaceae; genus Kistimonas. The sequence goes on from MUIA01000143.1 coordinate 3,790, forward strand.
CCCCGCACAAACGCAGCAGCCTGGCTGAACTTGATCCGTTGAAGTTCTTTTTCCGTGGGACCTTTCTGCAGGAATCTCTCCAGTTCCTCATCAATAATGGCTTCGATATGGGACAGGCTGACTCCGTCCTTGGCATCGGCGACGATCATGAACTGACCGGCCAGTATGCGGTCATAGACAAACGCATTGACGGATGTGGCAAGCTGCTCATCGTGCACGAGGCGCTTGTACAGGCGGGAATTCTTGCCGCCAGCCAGCACATCGGAGGCGAGCGACAGGTATTCAGAATCTGTACTGCCCGCAGGCGCGGTGTTCCAGACCTTCATGAGCCGTGCCTGGGGAACGCGATCCTGCATGGAATCCCGTTTTTCTTCCGTGCGCTTGGCGATCCAGCTATTCATTTTGGCCAGCGGTGGGCCTGCAGGAATGTCGCCAAAGTAGAGGTTGGCTTTTTCACGGGCGCTGGCAACGTCAATGTCACCGGCCATGACCAGTACAGCATTGGAAGGGCCGTAGTAGGTTTTGAACCATTCTTTCACCAGTTCAAGGTCGGCAGCATTCAGATCTTCCATATAACCAATAGTGGGCCAGGAGTAGGGATGGCCTTCTGGGAATGTTTGCTCTGCGAGTCGATTCCAGACCTTACCGTAAGGCTGGTTTTCGCCCTGACGCTTTTCGTTTTTCACGACGCCACGTTGTTGATCCAGTTTCTCCTGGGTAATTGCGCCGAGGAAATGTCCCATGCGATCTGACTCCATCCACAGCGCCATATCCAGTGCCGGGGTGGGAACGGTTTCAAAGTAGTTGGTACGGTCGGTATTGGTGGTACCGTTCTGGCCGGTGGCGCCGGCTTCCTCAAACGGGCGGAAAAACTCATCGTCGTAGTTTTCAGACCCTTGGAACATCAGGTGTTCGAACAGGTGGGCAAACCCGCGCTTGCCCACGCTTTCATCCTTGGAGCCCACTTTGTACCAGAGGTTGACGGCGACAACAGGCGCCTTGCGATCCTCGTGGACGATCACTGTCAGCCCGTTATCCAGCGTGAATTTTTCATAGTCTATCGCGGTTTTGGGAAGCTGCTGGATGGCAGCCGTTGAGCTGTTGGTTGACAACAGGCTGGATGACAGGGAGTTACAGCCTGCCAGCAGTGTGGAGCCAAGGGCCAGAACAAGCAGAGTCTGTTTGAGTTTTGTTTTTTGCATCATGGTATGGTGCTGCTGGTTACCTTACTGGTATGAGACGGAAGGTTTCATAATGACGATAGACAATAAATTCGTCATTTAGTTCCGTGGCAGTTGTGATTGTCGTACTAGTAAAAGACGAGTACCCATCAGGGTCAAGTGGAGTCCGGTGTTTATTTGTGATTAAGCAGGGTGGCATGTGCACTGGCGGTAATTATACCAATCTTTTTTTCTAACTACTGCATAAGTGCCCACTGGCGAGAGCATAAACTGAACAACCGTCCAGCCTCGCTACACAGTTTATTCCAGGCATTGCAGCAACAATCCACAATATCCTCGTAACCCTCAAAC
>MUIA01000227.1 GCA_002084115.1 Oceanospirillales bacterium LUC14_002_19_P2
GACAGTTAATAACGAAATCGCATCAATGAAATTTTGAAAGAGCCTGAAATTCATAACAGTCATCCCCTGATAGCCGGATGGTTCAGGGAGTATAGGTCAACCAACCATCAGGGGTAACTTAGCATCTGTCATGTGTCGTTTATAAAAATGAGTGTAATGACAGGAGCCATTTAATAAAGCACAGCAAAACCTAACAAGGGACATGCATTCATTGACCGCTTTCAACAAGCGCTAAAAAGCGCATGAAGGTGACCAAATACCTTCATGCGCTCTGTCTAACGAATACCAGGCAATATACCTGACACTATTGCTAGTTGTACAAAAACAATCATCACGCCCGCAGACATCACCACAAGCAACGCTTTTCTTCCACCGGGCAATTGATAATGCTTACCATGAATGCCTCCAATCAGCTTCCATGTCATAACAACGGGAAGAGCTATCGCCAGAACAACCAGTGCGATTGCAGCAAAACCTAATGCTGTAATAAAACTATCGGAAAAATACAGCGCAACCAATAGCGGTGGTACAAATGTAATCACCGCCGTCTGCATGCGACCACTGAATGTACTATTACGCCGGAATGCTTCAGCAAGGTAATCAAATAAACCAAGTGCCACCCCCAGAAACGAGGTCGCCAATGCCAGGATGGCAAACAGGTTTACAGCTGTTGAGATCCATACAGAACCGCCAAACCGGGTTAAGCCAATCACAAGCGCGCTGACAGGGTCCTGACCATTCTGCATGGCAACCAGGCTGTCCTGTGGTAACACACCATTGGTGCCAATTACCCAGAGTAGATAAATAATCAACGGTAAAGTGCTGCCGGTAATCACTGCGGGACGAATCTGTGCCGGTTTATATTCCAGATAACGCACAATACTGGGAACTGTCGCCTGAAATCCGAACGAGGTAAAAAATAATGGCAAGGCAGCCCACATCACACCATCTGAGACAGGCATCGTATTCAGGTAGGCGGGCTCCACTCTCGGCAACAGCAAACCAATCAGCAACACCAGCATCATCACCTTGAGTATAAACAGCCCACGCGTCACCAAATCAACGCTACTGGTACTAATTACTATGACGCCCGCAAACAGAGCTGTAACACAGATAGCGCTGAATCCTTGTGGGAGGGTAACGCTGAACCAGTGGGCCAGGCTGCCATTCAAATGCCCGGCAGCGCCGGTTATGTAGGCAGCACAGAGTGCGTAAGGCAGAAACAGGGTCGCAAGTGATGCTATAAGCTGTCCTGGTCGCCCAAGTAACTGCCCTGCAGCAGCGTACAATGATGTGACACCCGGACAAGCACGGCAGACGTCAGCAACCAGCAAGCCAGAATAGGTCGCCAGCGCCCAATTAAATAGCATTAATAATAAAGCCGGCCAGAAGCCGATCACGGCGGTCGCCAAAGGCATGGCGATCATCCCCGCCCCCAATGAAGTCCCTGCGATAATCAGCGCACTTCCGATAAGTCTGTTCTGCATACTACCCCCTTGCAAACAGGTGGATCCTAAAGGATGAATGAATACGTGCGGGTTCTGGGGGAATATCGGAAGAAGGCAGGCGGGAGAAGTTCCATCAGCTGCGCCACTTGCGATTTGACCTTCGAACCCGGGTTCGGTCGATCAAAACGCCTCAATGACGCAGTTAAACGGTTACGCTCAACTACGCCATTGAGGCTGGCGATAGTCGGCGTAGTAATACGCTGAATGGAACATGTCAGTGTGGTTTCAAAAACCTGATATTGATGTCGTATTGGATACGGTAACAGGCTGCCCGATTATGACACATACGTACAAACACCATCACAAAAAATAGACCTGTTCTGGTTCTAGCACGGCGAGTCCATGCATCCACGATCATGCCGTTTGCGTATCGCTTCAAGTGACCATTCACAAGTGCTTTCAAAATGCGTAACAATGACTAAGCTATCTAAGGCGACTTAGTTGAACCAACAGGAAAATCAGTATGCCGTTACAAAGGACTGTAGAGGCGAACATGCGATGCCTCAGGGATTTACGCACACAACTTCAGGCGATTGGCGACGATACCTTCACCCACAGAGCTGATATCACAAACAGTACTATTGGGCAGCACGTCCGCCATGTTCTTGAGCATTATGAACGTTTTTTCATTAGCCTCGGTGAACAAGAGGTCAATTATGACCAGCGCCCGAGAGACCCTTCACTGGAAACCATTCGAGAGCTCGCGATCACGCGTATTGATGGGATTGTGCACCGGCTGAAGCGGTTAAAGGAGAAAGGTTGTGAATGTCATATTATGTCAATTACAACGTTTGCTTCGGACGATGACAAAGAAGATCCGGTGATGACCACCACCACGGTCATTCGTGAACTGCTGTTCTTACAGAGTCATACCATTCATCACAATGCCCTGATCTCTATACTATTGAACTATCTGGATATTCCGGTTCAATTCGCACTGGGCATGGCACCGGCAACATTACGCCATCGCCAAACGCTGTGATATTACGGCTGTGACGGTCGCTAGGCCGTCACATAACCATGCCGGTTCCGAAACAACACCATCCCTTCATTGCCCAGATACTTCCCCAGCATTCGGTCATCGACTTTTTTTAGGTCAACAACGATTAAACCATCCAGGGCGTTATTGAAGTTCTTGTCCACATTGAAACCAGCAAATTCCCCCTGAAGTTTCAGGTAATGTTTGATAAGTATGGGGACGCCTTTATCTTTCTCGATGGTTTGTATCAATAACGACAGCCCCTCAACATGACTCAGGCCTTCCAGGTGATCCGGATCCCACAGCGCTGTCGGCTCATCTGCCAGAGGCGAGGTTGGTCGCACCAAATCTGCCAGTGTCTTATCGTAATTATTGGCCTGCAGGCAACTCGCCATCAACTGGCGGGATAGCTCACTGTAATCATTGCTGATACTGACCGGCCCAAACAGAATCCGGTACTGGGGATGTTTGACAATGAATGCGCCAATCCCTTTCCACAGGAACATAAGTGCGGTAATACTTTTCTGGTATTCAGGGCGCACAAACGAACGCCCCATTTCCAGGCAGCCGCCCAGTTTTTTCAGAAATGTAGTGTCGTATTGAAACAGACTACGGGAGTAGATGCCTTCCAGCCCCTGCTGTTCGTAAAGGCGATCCACCAGTCCGAGGCGGTAGGCACCCACGATTTCCTGTCGGGCTTTATGCCATAAAAACAGGTGCAGGTAGTCACGGTCGTATTGGTCAACATCCACTTCATACCCGGTGCCTTCACCGACAGTTCTGAACGTCAACTCACGCAACCGGCCGATTTCCTTCAAAACATGAGGTAATTCAGCGGCTGACACACACCAGACTTCCATTTCCCCCTTTGCCAGGAGTCGTCGATCAGCCGTCAGCTGGCTGATATCTTCCTCCAGAAGAGCCTGCGGAACCGGCTCAATCAAGGGCTGAAGCGTCCTCACCTGTGTCGCAGCTTGGTTTTCTGAACTCGCAGTATGCTCTCGTAACAGCAGGGTATTGAGTCGAAGAAAGTTGGTCAGCGCCTTGTCGTTATCCAACTGTCGCCGGTCAGATGGCGTAATCAGCTTGCCGGGTGACAGCTGAATAATCTGCCCACGTTTGTTGATCAGTTCTCTGACCAGGCGCAGTGTCCGCAAGGCCGGATGAACAACACCCAGCGTGTGGAATAGTCGGCTATTATTTCCCGCGACAAAAACCGGCAAAACGCTGGCGCCGGTTTCCCGGATAATGGTCGCAGCCGTGGTGCGCCATGGTGCTTCTGTCACCCTGCGCTTCTTCCAGTTCCAGCTGGCGACTTCACCGGCCGGAAACACCAGTAGAACACCGCGACCCTGAACCCATTCACGGGCTCGTTCAATCGCCTCACGATTGGCTCGGCGGCGATTCTGTGTTCCCAAGATATCCACACCAATGAAAATCTCACGCAGCTCAGGGATGCCATTCAATACCTGGTTCGCCAGTACCCGCGTGTCCGGTCGCACTTTAAGCAGCAGATCAATAATGGCCAGCCCTTCAGCCCCCCCAAACGGATGATTAGCCACCACTACCAGTGGCCCATCAGCAGGCACGCTGTCCACGATGTCACGTGTAGAGGTATAGCGAAGCCCAAGCAACCTTAAGACAACCCGGACAAAATCCTTGGGCGTTTCTGTATGAACCCGCTGCCGGTAAAGACGATCCAGATAGCTGAGCCCCAGCAGCCGTTCCAGTAACGGTTGCAGGAATCTCAGCCGGGTGGGTACCGGCAGCCGAAATGGCGACATCGCAAGCATAGCGTCTTCCTGACAGTTTTTTATGTTCTTATTCAGTCCGGAATGTCGTCTTCCCGGAAAATGCTGCGCCTTGCAAACAGACGCTTGAACGGATGATTGGTCTGAATCAGATCCATCACCGTAACCGCGATAGCACTGGCGCAGACAATACAGGCGTTAACAAACAGTAATCCGCCATCATCTCCGATGATTTCACCTGCCTCATTAAACTCAGGCATAAAAATACCCAGCGGTGTAAACAGGTGAAAAAAGATCGCGCCAATCATGATGCACGATGCCATGGCAGCGCCGTATAACCGTAAGGGCGTAAACAACAGGATTGAAGCAATCAGCTCGGCAATTCCCACACCATAAGCACCATACTGCCCAAACCAGTCAAATCCAGACCATTCACCCAGTGTCCCGAAAATGAACTGGGTTTCAGGCGCATCTGAAAACTTGAAAAACAATGACTGGATAAAGATGAATGCAATATAGGCGGACAGGATCCACTTTATCTTCCGGGACATGGTGCCTCCCTGGCATTTAGTTATTGTTCAGTGCTGGCCAGTGCTTATCGCCCGTAGTGATGAACCCGGGAACATCCTTTAACCAGCGATCCTGCACTGACTTGTCATAATTAAGATAAAGCTTTCCATCCACAATTTTCCAGTATTCGGGGTCACCTTTATACAGATCGTTCCTTGCCGCAACCGCCCAGGCACAGTGTCCACCATATTGGGGCGCGTAACGTTCCGGCAATTCCTTGAACATTTCCAGGTTCTCGGCACTGCTGAAATACCAGTCTGCGCCCTGCCAGCGATGCTTGAACTTGCTGCTGCCTTCAACGGGCTTCCCCTCGGTAAAATAAGCGACAGTGTCGTACCCGCCCACGGCCTTGTTACTGAAGTAGCCGGTATAAATGGTATCTGCTGAAGCAACCCCAGCCCCCCATAGCAACAAGGGCATCATCATTGCCAGATTAAACAGGATTCGTTGCATTTTTATGTCCTCATTCCATGACGCGTCTTATTCGGTATCCGGATAATGTCGTCCAAGACGTTTTTCTTTCTGCCAGCCCTTTATAAGAGCCATAAGCCCATCCGGTCTGGCTCCCCTGCGTCGATTGATGGCCCCGATACGAAACAACGTGTTGTACTGATGGAACAGGGTCCGATACACCTCTCGCAGGGAAGAATCGGCATCCCAGATATGCGCCGCTTCACTGCTGACGCCATTAATTTCCAGAATAGTGAAATCACGCCCTTCTTGCAGGGATTGGGTATCACGAAAGCGCACATCAAAGCGCCCGTAGTAAAACCCATCAATATCCTGACAAATCCGGTCAAAAGCCGTCGTCAACGCCTCTGTTATAAGATGGCGCCCATCCCGGAAGATCGCACCCCGACTATGACTGCCGGCAAAGGCCAGCCGGAACGGCTGCCCTTCTGGAATCACCTGGTCGAGAAACGCCTCATGGCGTTTGAAATACAAATGCGTCAATTGCCCGGCCCTTGGATCCTCTTGTATCAGGGTTCTCAAGGTATCGATACCATTACCGTAGACATAAGGCTGGTATTTCAGGGTGATGGAAAACAGCTGCCCTCTGTCCTCGCCCGGGTACCGGATATAAAAAATACCGGCTTCCGCTTCATAGGGAACGAGTCGCTGAAACAGGATATGGCCACCATCCGGAAAATCCTGCAGATAGGCTGCCACTTCAATCGCATCACGCACAATGCGAACCCCCTGCCCACGACAGCCCATATCCGGCTTGGCAATCAAGGGAAAATGCAGGCCTGATGCCGTAATCGCCGCTAATGCCGTATCCAGTGTTTTTTCTGTCTGGGCCTTGTCATTCTGCACACGACACCAATTAGCAATATGTTGACGGGCATACTCACCAGCACGGTTAAAATTGGCCGCTTTGGACTCACCAACCATCCCGCCCAGATAAAACCCGGGATTCGCAGACAGGGGAAGCGTCAGGCTGCGGTGCTGAATCGCCCGAAAGAGCCAAAGAATCGCCACAGGTAAATAGACCAGAGGCGTCGGCCAGAATTCAAAAAATGCAATGGCTCGCCGGGTACGTATCAGCGGCGGCATGCCGACATGAGCCTGCTTGTCTGAAAATGTCGGTAAAACAGCCTGCTCAATTAACGTATTCTCTGTCATTGCTCTGAATATCCATATAACGGCCCAGTGACCGACTGATCCATCCATGCCCCAGGTAAAACAGTACAACGGCCCCCGGAAGTAACAACCACTTCCATTCGCCCAGCGTCATCCAGAAGTGCTCACCCAGCAGGTAGAGCCCGCTAAACAGCGCACCAGTCCAGAGCAAGGACGCCACTAAGACGGTGCCGAAAAAAAGTCGCAGTGACAGGGCAAACAAACCGCAGGCCAGATAGCAGGGTAACCGCATGCCCGGTATCAGCCTGACGAGAAAAACGGTCATAACCATATTTCGCGCCAGCCAACCCCGGGCTCTTTCAAGCGCAGGTTTCGCAGCAAGACGCTGGAAACGAGGATAGCGTCGGATCAGGTATCCCATGCCATAGAGCCATAAATCTCCGGTGAAGATACCCAAAAAAAGTGCGGCAAATGCGCTAAAAGGCGGTACGACACCTTCGGCTGCGAGCACAGCAGCCCCCACAATGGCGGCATCTTCCAGGATATACGTTGCAATGACGATCGAGACCAGCACCCCAAGCGGATGATCCGATAGTAATAACATCAGCGGGTCCATCATCTGATTCGCTTCCTCTATTGCCGGAAACCCTATATCAGGCAATCGGGACCTTCTCACAACATCCTGAACAACGGATCCCTGTTTTCTTATTATTACGCATTCAGCCCAATATCAGATTCAACACGCTCTCACTTAATCAGATGACTCTTTTGACCATCATGTTTGATGGCATGAGCAACCTATAGGAGCGTTAATCCTGTTGAATCACCACCTATAAAATGGATACTTTGCCAAGCGAGCATTTCTGATCTCTTAACGAGAGAACAGCATCGGGTGCTTTTTTGAAGCGCATTCGCTTATATAAACAAAGCCGTTAAATAGAGTAAAGAGCCTGCCGCTCAGCCCAGTCCTTACAAGGCATTGACGCGATACCTCACTGTCTGTTTTTTTGATTCAAGCACGCCATCGCTTTCAACAATCAAAGCCGCGCAAAAATGAAACAAGACTGTCAACGTAACTTAACAAAATTTCTTCTACACTGTTCCCGAACGTTCGGCCAGACTCGCAACAACGGCCGTGATCTGTGAAGCAAGGGAATCAATGTTCCCGAACATCACAGAAACAAGCCCTCAATGTTACAGGCAGGCTGTTTCAGGTGGTACACAACCTGCTTGATCCTAAGAGGGGAGTCTGAGCAACCACAGGGATTTGTGCCTGCGTCACGTACTCACAGCCATCACAGGCACCGAACGACTCACTATGGTAAACCGTAAACAGCAGTGCATGACTTAGGGAAGGAGCGCACAATGGAAAACGTTACACGTGTCAAGGATCGCATTACGTACGAAGAAGGCTGCATCAAGGAATACCTCAGCAACGGCTGGATCCGGGTTGAAATGGCCTGGGGAGAAATCCGGGAGTATCAGCAGAAAGACCTGATTCCGTATATGGAATTACAACAACCAGAACTTCGCCCTAAAGAGACAAGGTTGCACTGATTGACAGCATAATAGGAATATCGGCCTGCTGATGGTGCAAAACTATAGCAGGTCGAAACCCGCTAGCAACCTCTCAGCTAATTGATGCAGGCTCTCATTTCCTTGTTATTCTCGAATCAGAAAGCCACCTCTTTGGCAAGAAGCAGCTCCTTTTCCCGTTAACGGGTCGCTTATATCCAAACTATACGGTCTTCACTCTTTGAAAGACAAAATGGAATTCTGCTGGAAACAACAAGGCATTTCAGGTATTAATTAAGCGAATTCGTGTTAATAATTAAGATCTCCCCGTTAATTTCACGAGAGATTATCAACGTTAAATATTGCTGATTGCTTTTTATTCACTTAAAATCGTTCCGCATACAACCTAGGGGTTAATTTAAATGAATATTTTTGACGAAATTCAGCATCGTCTGGCAAGCAAGACTCGTATCCGCGCCCTGTTCAAAGATGTCCACATTGAGGATATCGAGCGCATCATCAGCCGCCTTGAAGGCATTCTGGAAGAAAAGAAAGACGCCGTTGCCGCTGATGAAGCCAAGCGTCAGGCCAAGCAGGAAAACATTGATGAAGTGCGTCGCCTGCTGGCGGAGCGTGGCCTGTCTCTGGACGATCTGGATCCGGCCGAAGAAGCTGCGCCCAAAAAGCGCCGCAATGTTCAGAAGTTCACTTTCCAGTATGAAACCAACAGTGGCGACACTGTCACCTGGCACGGTTCCACCACTGGCCGCCTGCCGAAAGATTTCCAGACCTACCTGGATCGTACCGGCAAGAAGCGCTTGGACTGCGTGATCGAAGACTAAGCTGCTCTGATGCGAATACCGGTTAAATCATAAGCCGGTCATCCATCAAAAAGCAAAGGGAGGCAATACCTCCCTTTTTATTTGTCTGCGATTTGTCTGATCAGGCAGACGCTTCAGCCTGAGGCAGGTGTCTCACCAGCAGTGAGAACTCATCAACCTTCATGTCTTCAGTCACCGGCAGACGAATCTTGTGCCCGGAACCCTGCGCCACAGAGACCTTCTCTCCACGCTGGTTTTCCATGTGATCCAGACGGAACGTATGGTTACCGGAAGGGGTCAGCAACTCCAGTGTATCGCCCTGCTCAAACCGGTTTTTGACATCCACAGTAATGAATTCAGTACCTGCATCCAGAATCTCTCCCACAAACTGTTGCAGGCTGCCTTTGGAAGCGCCCTGCTCGTAATTCTGGTATTCGTCATGGACATGGCGACGGTAGAAACCTTCCGTATACCCACGGCTGGCCAGATTCTCCAGCGTATCCATCAGGGCCATATCGAATGATTTGCCAGCGGCGGCATCATCAATAGCTTGACGATACACCTGGGCGGTACGTGCCACATAATAGTGAGACTTGGTTCGACCCTCGATCTTCAGCGAGTGAACCCCCATGCCGTGCAAACGATGGACATGCTGAACCGCACGCAGATCGCGGGAATTCATAATATAGGTGCCATGCTCATCTTCATAAGCGGGCATATATTGGCCGGGACGGTTCTCTTCCTGCAGCAGATACATCTTATCCGTTGGCTCACCGCTGCCCAGTGTCGGCTCATTCGCAACTTCTGAGGGATCAAAGGTGGTCGCTATGACATCACCACTGGCGGTTTCTGTGGCCTCATGGGCCTGGTACTTCCAGCGGCAGGCATTGGTGCAGGTGCCCTGGTTCGGATCACGGTGATTGATATAGGCGGACAGCAGACAACGACCAGAATAAGCAATGCAGAGCGAACCGTGTACGAACACTTCCAGCTCCATGTCCGGGCATTCTTCACGGATCTCGGCAATCTCATCCAGCGACAGTTCGCGGGAGAGAATAATCCGGCTCACGCCCTGACGGGCCCAGAACTTCACTGTGGCAAAGTTGACGACGTTAGCCTGTACCGACATATGCACCGGCATATCCGGCCAACGGTCACGCACCATCATGATCAGACCGGGATCGGACATAATCAACGCGTCCGGCTTCATGGCAATGACCGGCTCCATATCCCGCAGATAGGTCTTCACTTTCGAGTTATGGGGCGCAATGTTACTCGCCAGGTAGAACTGCTTGCCCTGGGCATGCGCCTCATTTATCCCGTTTTCCAGGTTTTCCAACTTGAAGTCGTTATTCCGCACGCGCAGGCTGTAACGGGGCTGGCCGGCATAGACCGCATCTGCGCCGTAGGCGAAGGCATAACGCATATTTCTCAGGGTGCCGGCAGGCGAAAGGAGTTCCGGTTTGCTCATAACATCTCACTGACTCAGGCGAAGGCGCATTGTAGGCGCTTTATAATTGTTCAGAAAATAGTCACTTACAGCTATAAAAAAACCCGCAAAGTGCGGGTTTCTTTAACACGTCCACCACAGTCCCCGATAGCAGGGCTGCGGAAAGCCGATCTTACTTGATCTTGGCTTCCTTGAACTCAACGTGCTTGCGGACTTTAGGATCGTACTTCTTGAAGACGAACTTGTCCGGAGTGTTACGCTTGTTCTTGGTGGTGGTGTAGAAGTAACCGGTACCGGCAGTGGATACCAGTTTGATTTTCTCGCGCACAGCCTTAGCCATCGTCGTAATCCTCTCTTATCGAACCTTAGAAACGCTCGCCGCGGGCGCGGAGCTCAGCCAGAACGGCATCGATGCCCTTCTTGTCGATGATGCGCATGCCCTTGGAAGAAACACGCAGTCTCACAAAACGCTTCTCGGACTCAACCCAGAAACGGTGATGGTGCAGGTTCGGCAGAAAACGACGACGAGGCTTGTTGTTAGCGTGTGACACGTTGTTACCGACAGCGGGACGCTTGCCGGTCACCTGGCAAACTCTGGACATATTTGAGCCTCTCTCTAAGCGTTTACCCAACCCGAAGGCCGGATTCTTTATTCATACATACCGGAACTACCCGGTCAGGCAGTAGCCGGCCCGCCCAAATGCGTTCAGCCGAGAGCCGGTACTCAAAGACCGGGCTTTATACCAGAAAGTAATCCTGCTGACAATAATTGATTACTTCTTGCACAAACGCTGAACGATGAACAACGTGAACAAAACGCCCGCTGTTTCGGGTTTCAGGCAGTGGGTTACGGCGGCAATAGGCCACCCATTTTGGCGGTGAACTTTAATGGACTCTCAAGGTAATGACAATACGGCATTCCAGTCATCTTGAGTCTTTAAGCAGCATTCTGATACCGCTGAGAGCAGGGTAATCATCAATGACAGGTTAACCAAGATGTATCGCCCCTTCATGCTGCCGAATTGGACGATGCCACCCGTCCGACAAATTTCCTATCTATACTGCCCCTGCATCATTCAACCGTAGATGCAGAGAGGTTTCCAACATGAAGTTTTACCGACTGTTTGGCTTGTCTCTACTGGTAGCCGGAGCGTCTTCCGGTGTATCCGCGTATATGAATGCCAACTGCGGCAGTGCCGATGACTGGCCTTCCCATCATCTCTGCTGCTCCCAACCGGGCGCTTCCGAGAACTCCATCTGGGCTGCAGCACCCGGGATCAGGCTGGCATTGCACGTATCAGCAACGCTCCAATTGCGGCGTGAATACCCACATCTGGGACAATGACGGTAAGTTTGTCACTCAGGACACCATGCCTTCCTATTGCAAGGCCAGAGGCCAGGGCGATCCTGTCTACGACGGCAGACCACCCGCCATGAAGTTAGAAAGCGAGCCAGTAACGGCAGCAACCCAACAAACCCACTAACCCTGTCGAGACCGACAGGCTAGTGAAAGCCCCTTCCTGAAACACTATTCAACTGACACAGCAGGTATTGATGAGAATCGCTGCAGAGATATCTCAACATAAGGCCCTTAAATAAGCGCTATCCAATATTCGCTGCTCCTTGATTATTTCCAGTGCACAACAGGGGAGCCGGAATGCTCCCTATATAAAGACAAACAACTTTGATCTTAAAGATCCCTTTAAAATGGGCGTAAGCTCACAAACCAAAGTTCAGGAGAATAACATCAGCGCCTACCGGCCTCCCCGATTGACCCTCAGCACCAAAAGCCCACGGCATTACAGCCAATACTCTGAAACCAAAACCGATTAAGCTTGCACCATAGCACAACATAAGAATAATAAAAATGCCGCTATGTCACACAATAAAGGCTTCACCCTCGTCGAACTAATGATCACCTTGGCGATCGCTGGCATCCTTCTGGGTATCGGTATTCCCAGCTTTCAGGATTTTATGGCGGAAAACCGGGTACGCTCACACTCTTCTGCGCTCCAGCATTCATTGCAGTATGCCCGCAGTGAAGCTATCAAACGTAACGCACTGATATCTGTAGCCCGGGTCGGCAACAACTGGAACAATGGCTGGGCGGTTCTGTTTGGTGGCCAGGTACTGAAGCAGTTTACGCCTGACAACAACACCCGGCTGGCCACCGATAACGCTGCCACGGCATCCATCTTCTTCCTGCCTGATGGCTCCACCTTCAGCGCTGAAACCTTCACCATCACCTCCGACGGTGAATCCCGGCAAGTCAGCGTCAGCCTGGCCGGCCAAGTTTTGTAGCGGTGGGATTGGTGGTGACGAATGAATCGGCAACAAGGCATTACCCTGGTTGAAGTACTGATCACCGTGCTGATAACAGCCTTCGGGATTGTCGGTTTGGTCTCCCTGCAACTCAGCGCGCTACAGGCCAATCAACTGGCCGCGCAGAAAGCGGTCGGCGGCTGGCTGGTTCAGGACCTGGTCGAACGCATGCGCGCCAATCCTTCCGGTGCCACTGCCTATACCGGCACTGCCGACTGCGCAAACCCGGTGCGAAGCTGTCTCAATCAATCCTGCTCCCCGGTAGAGCTGGCAGCCTGGGATATTGAAGATGTCATGTGTGCCGATCGCGGCGACGGCAACACCTTTGCTGCACGCATAATGACGGTTGATCTCTGCGCCAACGCCGCTCCGGCAGCAGCCTGTGCGACCAACGCCAGCCACCGGGTTACCCTGAACTGGACGACAGCCCAGGCAAACTCTTCGGTGGACAGCACAGCGGCAGTAAACGCCAGTCTTCAGTATGAGGTCACACCATGAGGAGGAATACGACGCAGCGAGGCCTCTCACTCGTTGAACTGATGGTCGCCATGGCCGTCGGCCTGGTGATTATGGCCGGACTGCTAACGCTCTTTCTCAATCACCATACCGGCTATACGCTGACCGCCGCCATGGGGCGGGCACAGGAAGCGGGTGATTTTGGCCTGAGCCTGATGGCCCGCTATATCCGTATGGCAGGCTTCGATCCTGACCAGCCGGCCTCAACAGCAGTAGATACCACGCTTAGCATCAATGGTGCAGTGTCAGACACGCTGGCCATCTCCTTTATCCCGGTAGACAACCAGCATTGTGCCGGCACCGCATCAGATGCTGTCACCAACATTTTTTTCGTACAAAACAATGAGCTTCGCTGCCAGGATGGCGGTGGCAACACAGAGATACTGGCAACCGGTATTGAAAACCTCCAGGTGCAATACGGTGTTGATCTGAATAGCGACGGCCAAATTGACCGTTATCAGACAGCGCCTGACGAAAACGACCTGAGTATCCGCCTCGGCTTGCTGGCCAACGCAGGCCCCAATGCTGCACTTGCAGCACGCAATCGCAGTTACAACGTGCTGGATGCAACGATTGCCCACAATGCCGACAGCACCTTACGGCGCATATTCACCACAACCATCTACCTGGCCAATACACGATGAGACTGCGGCTACCAGACCGACTCCCACACCAACAACAGGGCATCACCCTGATTGTGGCGCTGGTCATTTTAATGATGCTGTCCATTCTGGCGCTGACCGCCGCGTACAACGCCAGCCTTATGACTGCCATGGCTGGCCACAGTCACCATCAAGGGCTTGCATTTCAGGGGGCTCGCAGTGAACTTTCAGCACAAGTGGCAGGTATTCAAGGCAACATCAGCTTCAACAATGCCATCACCGATGGCAACGCAACATCGGCAGCAGCGCTGGCCCTTAACAGCCATACCCCACCGATCAATCAGGTCATCACTGTGGATCATCAGCAAACCGGCACCATGCCATTGGGTGAAGAGCTCAATGGTGGCAACGGGTATTTTTTTGATATTCACAGCACCGCAACCCTGGCCAGCGGTGCAACCTCTAACCAGACACAGGGCATCTTTTACCGGATTGATCACAATGCCGTGACCAATTTTGCCGATTAGGCGGCTTTACCATGACAATAAAAACAATAACAACGTTCACTCACCTCTACAGATATTGGCTGGTTCTTCTCGTTACCCTGGCACTCCCCACGCAGGCCGACGACACCGAGATCTATACCACTAGCCATGAACCGGTGGATGTAAAATCCAACCTGCTGCTGGTCTACGATCTGTCATCCAGCATGACGGAATTGGAAGACAACGTCCGAAATCCGTTCGACCCGGAACAGGATTACACCGATGCGCTAAACACGGTGGATAGAAACTTCTACAGTGACAACTATTTCTTCTCCATTGCTGGCGATCTGGGCGGCGATCCGGATGATGCACTGGCCAAACGAATTTCCAATAGCAAGAACCACTGCCAGGCGGCACGGGATGCCTTCGACAGAAGCGGCTATTACATAGACCAGATGATTCAGGATACCGGCACCTGGACCCGGGAAATCATCCTTGGTGGCAGCCCCGGCACCATCGAGTGTAAGGGGGATTTTGGCAAGCATGGTCATAACACCAATAACACGACGACCAAAACCTATCCCCATAACAACAAAATCTATTATAGGACTTACGCATTGACAGCATGTTTAGGAATCTGATAATCGGCTGAAGTGACTGTTTTTCAGGGATGGAAGTGAGAAGTACGACTCGACCTACAACGGCTCAATGCACCCTTCCCCAAT
>MUIA01000318.1 GCA_002084115.1 Oceanospirillales bacterium LUC14_002_19_P2
GAAAATGGGAAAACTGGAAGCAAATGAACACCTGGTCTAAAAATCAGGTTCGCCAATACGTAAGGTGTCGGGGGTGTTCAAGCAAACCAGAATCGGTGTTCAAGTTAACCAGAATTTGCAAGAACCACCCCAAAACACTGAACAGGCCATCACAGCGATTACAAAGGTCGTTGTAGTTATTCTCATACTTTGTCTCACTGTGCGCAGTCCAACCCTCAGAATAAACAGCGGCCACAGTATTCATACGTGATCGGTGTATGTTTAACCTGTGTCGTACCCACCGATTTCCCGCACGTATATAAACGCAGGCAACGGGCTTAGATATTGACACAAATCAACATCAGCCTTTTCTATTGGCAATAGTGCTATGTTGCAGGTCATTTTCTCCGGTAAACATCGGCTGGCACCTTATACAGCCCAACTTGATCATATTGATGACAGGAAATCGCTTTTTGATCCGTTTAAATTTCCTTACCGATGTCGTGTTAACCGTTAACAATTACCACAAAATATGTGTCAACCCATTTATACAGAACGCCAGAGTCATAGACATCGCCGTTTATTACTGTTGAGGCGGTTCATTCTGACCAACAGCCAAATGCCCTTCCAGGGGCTGTGCACAGTCCGCGTCCTCCAGATGAATCGTCCCCATCTGCAGCACGTAGCCTGTGCTTTTGTCATCAGATAGCGGTAACCGACAACGCCAACCATTTCCCGGTTCCACAAAGAGTGCTTCTGTGTCGTCACGGCTTTCCAGCTGAAACAGGCCCAGGTCATCCGTCAGTGAAGGTGACAAACCGCCATTAATGGGCACATCCGCCAATGGACGCCCCTGCAACATCAGACGGCCAAACAGCAATCGCAGGGGAACCGCCGCATAGGTCAGCGTCACGACATTGCCCGGGTATAACGTCACATGGCGCTCACGCTCATCAAACTCATACAGTGTGGCTGTGCCAGGGCTAAGGCTGATCCGGTACTGTCGGAAAGGGGGTAACGGAATGACCGAGGACCGCCCGGCCACCGCATAGCCCCTACGCTGACCATCCACCTGAACATCAAAAGTATCCCCGGCACGCCCCTCAACCTGAACCACCAGCGCGCTGTCTGCCGGATGCTCACCGCCAACGGCGAGGGTCGCGCCATCCGTCAGGAAGCTGGTACTCAAGCTGGCGGCATAAAAGTTCGTCCAGTTCGCATCACTCTGTACCCGGTTGATACTGAGGTCGCCGCGCCCCCAGCTATTATACGCCTGTAGTCGTGCATTGTAGCGATCATCCCCATCACCAAGTTCCGCCCCGATATCCGCCCTTACGGAACTGCTCCACAGGTCACGATCATCCCAACTGGCTGAGACCAGCAGGTTATCCTGTCGGTCGCGGTCACCCTCCACGTCCCGAACACCGACCTGAGGCGTTGCCCGCCAGGTCCAGCGTTTACTCCGTCGAAGAAACTCCACGCCCAACAACGCAATTTTTGTATCACCGGAACGGCTGATGGCCAGACTCAGGTCCATATCGTAGTCCGGCGCACGGTAAAGGTTCACCCGGTAGTCCAGCCCCTGGCTACGGTAAGTCGCCCCGCCGCTCTGGTGATTATCGTTATACCGGTAACTGAGTGTGCCCGTAAGAAACGGTACGCTGACTGACAGGTTACCCTGCCGGAAACCGTTGCCCAGCAATGCCGTCTGTTCCACCTCATCAATGGACACGGGTACTCCCCGCCGCCATAACCGACGGTAGCTGCCATTCGCCGAGATTATGCCCAAGCGGAGGCGGGTGAAGAGGTTGATCCCGTGGTCGCCGTTATCCGCCACCATCACCGAGGGGGACACTTCATGGTGATAGCCAATATGGTAAAGCCCCGCTTCCAACAGACGGTCATCCTGATCTGCCGCAACCGCCAGGGTGCCTGCAAGGGTTCCCGCCAGGCGTCGGCTGACTCCGGCGCGGGTCAACCACTGGTCGGTGGCAGGAGGAAAGGTATCGTTGGTATTGCGATCCAGCACCCGCCCGGTTTCAGCAAAATATTCCCACTCTTCTTCTGGCGGCAGCTGGAACTGTTTAGCAAAGAAACGGGTCTCCCGGCTGATCACCTGGCCGCTTTCACTGAGGATGACAATCTCAATGTCGTAAGCGCCGGCAGGAAACGTGGAAGTATCCAGCTGCTGGTTGCCCACATCCAGAAACCAGGAAGTAATCAGGCGCCCATCCCGAAAGATTTCGACACGTCCCCGAGTTGGCAGGAAGACATCCAGCGGGGTGCCGCCGGTGTAGTCTGTATCCATCCGGGTATTGTCCGATGTTGCCAGCCGGGCGCCCAGCAGGGTTCTGTCCGGGGTAAAGCTGAGTCCGAAAACACTGCTGCCAATCATGCCTGCGCTGTATTCCATACCGGCAAAATTGCGACGGGCAAAGAGATCATTAATCTGGAAGTCCAGGTTGCGGGAGTAATCCCAGTTCACATGCAGGCTGTTCTCCCGCCAGGCGAACTGGCTTAAACCGGACAGGGTGTAATCATCCCCACGGTCTTCGGCGCTGGAGCCGGCCCAGACCCCGTTCAGGTTCTGCATCAGGGACAGCCCCGCATCCGATGGCGGTAGATAGCGGTGTACGTCCGCTGCCCGTGTATAAAGAAACCGTCGGTTAACGAACACATCCAGCCGGAACCGGCCTTCATCAAAGATGACACCGGCCACCGTCGGTTGCAGAAGACCGCAACCTTCGGTTTCCTGCGGGGGACAGACTTCGCTGCTGTGCGTTTGGAGTTCTCCTGCAAGGGTGGCTTCAATCACTGCCGTGTCTTTCAAGTCACTGATCAAACGAATCACTTCCGCAGGGTTGGAGAGACGAATCCATGTCGGAGTGTAGGTCGCGATCTGTGCAGTCAGGTAACGGTTGCCGTAGTAAATATCCACCAGCGAACGCTGGGGGATGCCAAGATCTGCAAACCCTGCCGGCGGATCAAGACTCGCCAGAAAGACCGGTGCTTCAGCCAAACCATAATGAGAGGAAACGCAGACCAGAACGCCTAAAGCTATGCATCTGATTCCTGTTGGTGGAACACGCTGCACGGGAAGGTGACATTCACATCATTACGACCAAGCTCACTTGGCCGTTACTGTCAGGGTTAGTACATCGTTATACGTTCCGAGGGGCACGGCCCAGAGGTTGGCTTCCGGTATTTCCACTTTCAGCGTAGCGACATCCCCACTTTCACCACCGCAGTTAATTAGCGTGGTATTGGCATCAGTCCCTGCTTGCTTCCCACCGGATGTGAGTTTCGTGAAATTATCTGTCGCATTTTTGACGGGTGAAAAATAAACGTTATACACAATCGTTTTGCTATTTGCAGACAACTGAAAGTCACTGCCTGCAGAAGGATTACCACTCGTTATACTGAGATAATATTGGGCACTCGCATTATTGGTATAAACACAAAAATTCTGCGAACCCGTTACAGCCCTTGGAGTATTAGGATCATAGGTAAAACTGAAATCCCCAAGTCCTGAAATTCTGACAACCGCAGGCATTATCAACGTTACCGGGACCGTGCCTGTGGACGTAGGGCCTAATCTGCCATCTGATGCAGTTAGCTGTGCTGCTGCCAGTGAGTTGACAGCCAATCCGCAGAATAAAACACCCAGGGCAGTTTTATGCAGAATGTTCATAGGGTACTGACTCAATGGAGACGACCTTGATTAACAGTGGTTTTTCCAAGTGCACAGTCAACTTGTGGTACACCATCAGGCTAAGGACAGAGGTGACGCGGATAAGTATAGAGGCTCTCCAGCAGGCCACCACCACAATCCATCCTGTAATAAACAAAAGACAACGTCGTCCTGAACTAGAATCGGTATTTGCGACTCATCCTGAATGGAAACATCTTGTGTAGAGGTCTTCGTAAATAGTCGTGATGGCGTTAAGACTGTTGTTTGTTGCTTGTTTCCACATTCTGTTCAGCCTGACAGCAGAAGCGGGCTTTGACTTTATCCGATATGAAGCCAACCCCATTGATCTTTCCACAGCAACGCGGAATGTCATCAGTTACCAGTTTTCGGCGGAATTTCGCTCAGCCTGCACCACCGGATGTACAGGCCCACAAAATTACCGGCTGGCATTTTCAGATCACTCCATTGGGCGGGGTTCCGGAAGAGCCCCGCCCATTTCAGAAGGCAAACTGGGTCAGTTAATTAAGGGTAAGGTCAGGTTTACGACAACAGGTGACGGCACATCGAGCCAGTCGAAACGCTTTTCGCCGGGCAACTGGTCTGGTGAAATAAGGCTAAGATACAGTACGACTGCAACAGCAACCTTCTCCCTGAGGCTACAGAAGAAAGTCTTACAGGCTTTGCTCGACAGCGGCCAGAACATCCTGAACTTTTACCTGGTGGGGGAAGATGTCGAATCTGCCCACTACTACGACACACTGGCCATCAATATACCGCTACGTGGTCAGGACGCCGTGCAGATCACCCGTTTGAAGGATATTACGCTCAATGGTGCAAACCTGTCCGGCACCTACCTCGATGCCAGTATCACAGCCTGTGTATATAGCTCAACCGGAAACATCCGGCTGGATCTGGATGGTGGCAATGTACCAGGACAACCCTTTCAGCTCAGCCGAACCAACCGCTGCGATTCACCGGGTCTCTGCGTGCCTTATGTCGTACGTGTCAAAACGCCCAGCCATCCATCCTGGGTTGAGTACCGGCAAAAAGGCGATCAGCAGACACACTGGAAGGCGAGTCAGGATGAACAATGCTATCAGGTCGATAACATCACCTTTCAGGTGCGCATCACCGGGCAGCATCTTCAGGGGATTGCCGCCGGTCGCTATCAGGATACACTGACAATAACCGTCACGCCGTCCTGAGGGGAATTACCGAAGCTACGTTGCAAAAACACCATAACTCGATTCTTCGAAATAACAGGGGCTCGTTCCTCCGCTTTCATTAAATCCTGTATGGATTTAATGAATACCGATTTATTTCCTATTTTTATGAGTCTTAATGTTTCCGTATTTTCAATAAAACAGACATTCAATGCCATACTCTCATGCCATCCAAATCCCGTTACTTTCTCGTTAAGCACTACCTGTATCCCGTCATAGGCTTTAGTATTTTGTGGCTGGTTGTATACCTTATTTACTCAAGTTACGCAGTAACGAATAACCTTAGCTGCTCGAATGAAGCCCGCAGAGCGGTCATGTAAATCTTCGCCCTGAGCTGAAAATGATTGACCTTCAGTTTCAGGGAGAGGGTTTCCAACCTGAAAGCTGAGTAAATCGACAGAAAGACATGGTTGCTCTGAGTT
>MUIA01000125.1 GCA_002084115.1 Oceanospirillales bacterium LUC14_002_19_P2
ATATTGTGGATTGTTGCTGCAATGCCTGGAATAAACTGTGTAGCGAGGCTGGACGGTTGTTCAGTTTATGCTCTCGCCAGTGGGCACTTATGCAGTAGTTAGAAAAGGCGATTGGTATTAGGTGTATAGATAGTGTCAGTACGTATTGTGTCAAATCAATAATTGGATTGACACGATTCAAAATGCTAATAGATAAGGTGAGTGCATATTAGCGTGTAAAAAGGAGTCCGGAAGACTCCTTTTTATTTGAAGTTCACGTCGTCAGATATCCACCATCGACATTAATACAGGTTCCTGTCGTATAGCTGGCGGCATCTGACACCAGATAGAGTACTGTTCCCGCCATTTCCTCCGGTTGAGCCGCACGGTTCATGGGAATCTTGGGCAGGATTTGCTTAAGCATGGCGTCATTTCGGGTAAGCGCTGATGCAAATCTGGTATCCGTCAGTCCGGGAAGCAGTGCGTTCACACGAATGTTCATTGGCGCGCATTCACGGGCAAAGGCTTTGGTCATGGCAATGACGGCTGCTTTGGTAACTGAGTAGATTCCCTGGAATGGACCGGGTGTCACACCATTTACCGAGGCAACATTGACAATGCTGCCACCGCCTTGATTACGCATCACCTTGCCGACTTCTGCAGACATCATGAAATAGCCTTGAATATTGACGTCAATGGTTTTTTGCAAAGCATCGGTCGGTGTATCAAGAATGGAGCCGAAGTAGGGATTGGCTGCCGCATTGTTGACCAGAATATCGATCCGGCCATGTTTTTCTACGATGGCGCTGACGGTCTTGCGGATGGCATCCGAATCCCCGATATGGCAGGCCATAGGTTCGGCGGAACCGCCTTCATCAACAATGCTCTGGCTGACAGCTTCACAGCATGCCACTTTGCGGCTGGTGACAATGACATGGGCATTGTATTGTGCCAGCAGTCGGGCAATGGCTTCGCCGATACCGCAGCTGGCACCGGTAACCAGGGCGATTTTGCCATTCAGGTTGAACGGGTTTTCGCTCATAACAGTACCTCGGTTTTTGTTCTTATTGAGTGTGGCAGGGCTATTCCAAATCTTGCGCTGCTGCTGTGGCAGCAGCGTTTAAGTGCAAAGCACAACAATGTTTCTCGTTATGTGATTATGAACGTTCTTTGTCGTAAAGACGGAAGATGCTGGAAAAGTCCAACAGCCCATTGTTGTCTGTCTGGTTGGCATGCAGGTTATAGAGGTTTCGTGCCAAACTGCCCATGGGCGTTGATGCGCCGGAGGATGCGGCGGCATCCAGTGCCAGCTTCAGGTCTTTCAGCATCAGGTTGACCATAAAACCACCTTCGTAATCTCTTGATGCTGGCGTGTTTTCCATAATACCGGGTACCGGGTTGTAGACTTCAAGCGACCAGTTTCTTCCGGAGCTTTTCAGCATGATTTCAGAAACCGTTTCTGGAGAAAGTCCATTACGGATAGCCAGTGCCAGAGCTTCAGCCGTGCCGGTCATATTAATGGCCAACAGCATGTTGTTGCACATCTTGGCGACCTGACCGCAGCCCGCGTCACCGGCATGAAACAGATTGCTGCCCATGGCTTCCAGGATAGGTATAGCTCGCTCGTAATGAGGTTTCTTGCCACCGATCATGAATGACAAGGTTCCCTGTGCAGCACCTGCGGTGCCGCCAGATACGGGAGCGTCAATAAAGGCTCTATTCTGTGCAGTGGCGGCAGCGGCAACTCTTCTCGCGGTTTCTGCATCTATGGTGCTTGAATCAATGATCAGTGCGTCAGTGCTGATTGCATCAAGTAAACCGGTTTCACCGAGATACAGGCTTTCAACATGCTGGCCTGCGGGTAACATGCTGATCACAAAATCTGCCCCTTTGACAGCATCTTTCGCCTGTTCTGCCGCTGTGGCGCCCTGGTCGGACAGCGTTTTCAACGCATCGGGATTCAGATCAAAGACCGTGAGTTGATGACCGGATTTGATCAGGTTGATCGCCATGGGGGCTCCCATGTTTCCCAGTCCGATAAATGCAATCTGTGCCATGGTGCGTCTCCTTTTACTTGTTGCTATCAATCAGGAACGGCGGCCGTGTTATGGCAAGCGTCATCTAACTATAAGCGTATGGTCTTTGCAGTGCTATTTCTGTTGTTGTCTGTATGCTCTCTGGATGTTTGTATGCGACTATAAACCAGACAAAGAAATATCCGGACTATGACGTGTGGTTTCATAATCCGGATAACAAAGATATGTCAGGGATTGATCGGTGAGATAATCGTATCCTTGGGGTCACTCTTTTTACGCACGTGTGTTTTACGCAAATCGGACACTATCGCCTGTAATCGAGCACTGTCGAATGCGTTCTCAGATTTGCCAGAGTAAAGCGACTGCTCAAGGCTGTTCAATAAATCCTTTAATTCCTGATGACCAAAACTATTTGCTGCGGCAGACAGGCTGTAAAGGTTATCGAGATTATTAAAGCAGCCGGCCCAAACAATGAATTGCTGTTTGATCTGCAACAGATCGTTTTTCTGACAAGCCTGTTGCAGCTGCTGGAATGTGGCTTTTTCACTAAGACTTTCCGATGTTTTCGGTGAGGGGCTGCTATCAACGACATCATTCCTTAATACTTTCCTGCTTCTGATATACAAACCCAGTGTCACCAGCCAAAGCAGAGCAAAAACGGCTGTTGCGATCATCCAGGGCAAGGAGGAACACCGTTTGGTGATGGGAGCTCCTAAATCGAGTGGGGCATTTGTCTGCGTTGAGACGCTGTCCGGTAAAGCGTTAGTAGTCGCTGCTGGCGCTGGTTGGGTGTGGGTTGCCAGTGTATTGCCGGGGGCAACGGTAATCGTTGTTGCTGGCAATGTCGCTTGTTCAACGTTGCCTGTTGTAGTGTTGAACCAGGTGTACTGAACCGCCGACAGTGTCATTGTACCCGCGTGTGTGGGTACCAGTGCAATGGCTTCCGTGCGTTTCCCGGTAATCCCCTCCGGGCCTGAAAGGTCTTCATTCTGTGCCTGATCCGGATAGGTTTTCAGACCGGCTATCGTCGGCAGCGTCACAGGCGGCAGTTGGGCTGCAGTAAGTCCTTCAGCTTCAATCGTGAGGGTTCGGGTAACCGAATCTCCGGCCTTAAGATCATCCGGGTTACTGCTCCATTTTTGGGTCAGACGCAGATTGCTGGCGGGGAGCCACGGGGCATTAGCGGGGTAATCGTTAGGTACTGGTTTAACGTCCAGTTTGATATCTGCCGACTGTGCGCGCACCGGCCGGGCCCGTTGCATTGAGAAGAAGTTATTGTATGGATCACTGCCGGCGGCAATGCTGGAGGTGAAACTGAGCGACGGGATCGTCAGCGTACCGCTTTCCTGAGGGTTGATGGCATATTGCACCTCAAACACCCCGTGGCGACGGCCGTTAACCAGCTCTTCGTACTTTTTGACTTCGCCCAACTGCTGAACAATGGCGCCATTGACTTCCAGTGGAGTCAGGCTGCTGTCGCCGACTAACTGAGTGTTGTAATAAATTTTCAGGGTCAGCACGGTTTGCTGCTGAATATAGAGCTCCTGACGACTCAATGATGTTTGCATAAAGACCGGTGAAACGCTATTGGCGCTGCCAGCGGCCGTATTGCCATGACGAACATCAATATGAATCGGTTCGGAGGTTTCGCCGTTATAAGACAGAGCTGGAATGGTGGTAGCACCGGCTCGCTTGGGCGCAAGGGTGATTATCCAGTCTGTCCAGGATTCGGTCTTGCCATTAATCATCTGGAACTGGCTGCTGCGCCGGTTGCCCAGAATATCAAAATCTTTTTTCAGGGGCGTGGTGTCTGGCTGGCTGCGGAACGACTGACTGTCTACCCGCAGGGTCAGATCCAGCGTTTCGTTCTGGGTGATGACAGTTCGATCGACACTGGCGGTGAACGCAGCCAGCGCCGGTGTGGCTAAAAGCATCAGAAGCGCTGCCATCAGGACGGACAGCAGTGATGGGATGAAAGTCTTCCTTACCATGTTTGTTCTCCCCGGGGAGCGGGTTGGCGTTGCTGTTGCTGCTGTTCGAACTTCCGGCGCAGCAGACCGCCGGGATCATCCGGTATGCGTCTCAGCCAGTTTTCGACTTCCTGGCGGGACTGGGTGTTTTCGTGTTGTTGATCCATCGCATAGGGCTGCTGATCATCTTTGGATTGCTCATCCTGCTGTTCAGGCTGAGTTGGAGATTGGGCAGTTTGCTCCTGCTCGGAGGATTGCTCGTCTTGCCTGGGTTTTTGCTGTTGATCGGAGGACTCTTCCTGATCTGACGCGTCTTGATCGTCGTTGATTGTCTGATCCTGCGATGAATCAGAACGATCCTGTTCATTCTGTTTCTGATCGCCTTCCTGATCTCCGGTTTGTTTACTGGAGGTTTCCTGATCGTCACCCTGATCTGGCTGCTGTTGCTGTTGCTGTTGCTGTTGCTGTTGCTGTTGCTGTTGCTGTTGCTGTTGCTGTTGCTCCAGCAGTTTCTTTACCAGTTCAGCATTGCTTTTGGCATCCGCCATGTCGGGCGACATCTCCAGTGCTTTTTCATAGGCGCCCAGGGATTCCTGCAGTTTTCCGGCTCGGGCCAGGGCATTGCCTTGGTTGTAAAAACCATCGGCGTTGTCCCAGTCCGCAAATCCTTTAGCGGCGGCTTCGTAGTCTTTAGCCTGATACTGGGCTTCGGATTGCCACTGTGGATCGGTGAACAGATCGGCGGCTTCTTCTGCCTTACCTTCCTGAAGTAATTTTGTGGCTTGTTGATCCGGTGTTTCCCACAGATTGGTCCAAGTATCTGCATAGCTGGTGTCTGGCTGGAGCAGCGTTGTCGCAAGAATAATGGGCAGTACCCATCCGCGTCGGAAAGCCAGTGAGGCTATCGGCAATAATAAGAGTACCAGCAGCCAAAATCCTTCGTCATGCCAGCGATCAAACTGTCGGTCTACAGCAATGGTTTTGCTGAAGGTATTGGGCTTGGGAAGCAGAGCATTGATATCGCTGTCGTTAATGCTCATGGTGCGATATTGGCCATGGTGTTGTTGAGCAAGCGTCTGAAGCTGTGATGCGTCCAGCCGGCTCATGACGATGGCGCCCTTGTTGTCGCGAACAAACCCACCGTAAGCATCAGGGACAGGTGCACCGGTTGCTGTGCCGACACCGATAATGTTCAGTGTATGGTTCGTACCAGCCAGTACTTTGTTGACTGCGGCAAGTTCTGTAGCAGACATGCCATCTGTTAATAACAGTAGCGATCCTGATTCACCTGCTCCCTGTGCGAGTAGATCGACAGCCTGCCGAATACCGCTGGCTGGATTACTACCGGGGACCGGCATGATGTCCGGCGATAGTGCTTTCACCAGGTTTGCCAGCGTCCCGTTATCATCTGTCAGTGGCGCAACGGTATAGGCGTCACCGGCGTAGGCGACCAGTGCCGTTAGTCCTTCCTTGCGCTCCTTCAGGATATCCAGCAGTTTGTGTCGGGTTCGGGTCAGCCGGTCTGGCTTGATATCCGCCGCCAGCATGGAGCGGGAGAGATCCACAACCAACACCAGCGGCGCCAAGCTTTTTTCAACCGGTGTTGAGATTTGCCGCCAGGTGGGCCCTGCCAAAGCGATAGAGGCAATCATCCAAGCGAGCGTCAGGGCGACCAAAGGCCAGCGGCTGATCCCAACGGGTTTGACGGGGATTAAGTGTCGCAGGAGTTCTTGGGGAATAACCTTCTGCCAGTTACCCGACTGCGTTTGACGTTTCCAAAGGAGGTAGCCAGTTATTGCTGCCGGAATCAGCATCAGTAACCAGAGTGGCCGGATAAAGTGAAACTGCGCCAGCGTCGTTAACAGAGCGTCCATTCAACGAGCCCTCCTGCGAAGGGTGGGCAGGAAGAAGGACAGCGCCAGCGCAAAACTGCAGAGCAGGGCAGCCGCCAGGGGCCAGTAATACAGCGATTGCACGGGGCGGAAGGTCTCCTTGCTCTGTTCAACGGGTTCCAGTTGGTTTAATAGGCCGTAAATCTGTTGCAGTTCTTCCGTATTTCTTGCCCGGAAGTAGCGACCACCAGTCTGGTCTGCGATTTTGGTCAGCATCTCTTCATCCAGATCCGCAGAGGGATTGACGCGCCGGGCGCCAAAACTGGAACCAAAGATACCGGGCTGGATCATTTCATCAGCGCCAACACCGATGGTGTAGATGCGCACCTTTTCCTCTTT
Source organism: Oceanospirillales bacterium LUC14_002_19_P2 (assembly GCA_002084115.1). Taxonomy (GTDB): domain Bacteria; phylum Pseudomonadota; class Gammaproteobacteria; order Pseudomonadales; family Endozoicomonadaceae; genus Kistimonas. The sequence continues at coordinate 6,217 of MUIA01000125.1, forward strand.
CGCCAGCTCGGCGGCTTGATCCGGTGATACTTCACCTGCCGTGTTGGCGCCATCAGTCAGTAGAATCAGGATACGCTGGTCTTCGGGCCGCTTGCGCAGGTGGCGTACGGCCAGACCAATGGCATCACCGATCGCAGTCTTTTCACCGGCAATACCAATAGTGGCTTCATTCAGCAGCTTCTGGACGGTTTTCAGGTCAAAGGTTAAGGGTGTCTGCAGGTAGGCATTTGTACCGAACAGAATCAGACCCAGACGATCCCCTTTGCGTTGCATCACAAAATCGCTGACCACATGTTTGATGACATTCAGTCGTGTCACCGCTTCACCCTGAAGTTCAAGATCCTGAATTTCCATACTGCCTGAGAGGTCCACGGCCATCATCAGGTCCCTGCCCGTGACTGGCAGACTGACAGGGTCGCCTACCCATCGTGGCTGGCTGGCGGCCAGTAGCAGCAATAGCCAGGTGGCTATGAGTAACCCTTTCCGCCACAGGTTACGGGTGAGATGGGCTGGACTGTCGCCCGGCAGCGCCTGTTCCACCTGCTGGTAAAACGGAACCTGAAGCGCGGCCTGATGCTGCTCGTCAGCTGGTGGTGTGAACCGATAAACCAGCAATGGCAGTGGCAATAGCAGCCATATCCAGGGCCAGTACAACTCAAACATGGTGTTTCCTTATCCAGCGTTCGACTAAACGCTGAAGTTGATCAGTCTCAGTCTGATTCAGCGTGTGTTCACCGGGCGCAAAACGTTCATCGCCAAAGACTTGCCCAGGACCTGTTGTGAAATCATTCGAACGAGAGGTTTTATCAAGAAAATTGAGCCATTCATTACCATGCAGGGCGGCAACGGTGTCCCGTGGCCAGGCTGACAGTGCGACTCGCTTGAGTAGTTGGTTTAGATCGCTAATCAGCGCATGGCTGTCTTCACTATTTTTAAGAGCTTTGGCGATACGTTGAGTTTCTTGTAAAGCTGCTCGGCGATAACGGTTACGGGCATAGTGGCGGTAAAGTAAGAATGCAGAAACTCCAACGCCAGCCAGAACAATGAGCGCTGCCAGCCACCATCCGGGAGCGGGCGGCCACCAAGTTACCGGATCAGGGTGGTGGTTTGGTTTGAGTGCTTCTAGCGCCTGTTGGAGGGGATCCATTGGATTCACCGGGCATCCTCCGCCTGACGTCGACGTGGTGTCGGCGTACCCTGGAGAACGGCGAACAGTTGCTTATCCGTCGGTAGTGCAGCATTCAGCGAGAGAAGAGGGATGTGCAATCGGTTCATCGTGTTTTGCAGATGTTCCTGCCGGGATGTGGCTTCCTGGGCATACTGGGTTCGGTTCTGTGTCGAACGGGTGTCCAGCTGACGGCTTCGGATGCCGTCAGTAATGGTATACTGGCCATCCCGTGGCAGGCTCGATTCCATGGGATCCTGAATCTGGATAGCGAGTACTTCACTGTGCCGGTGAAGCAGTGAGAGTTGGCGCTGGCAACGATCATCAATGGATTGAAAATCACTGATCATCACAATTAAAGAACCGGGTTTCACGATGCGGCGGGTCTGCCTCAGTGCGTGAACCAGAGTATTTTCTTCAACAGTGTTGGCAACTGGCTTCAGACTTAGAGCGAGATTCATGTCCGTTGTCTGCTGCAGCAATCGCAGTACGGCTTTTTTGTCCCGACGCGGTTTGAACTCATGATGTTCCGAGTCGTTATAGAGAAAGCCGCCCACCCGGTCACCACGATGTAGTGCCTGCCAGGCCAGCAATGCTAGGGTTTCAGCCGCCGTCACGGATTTGAAATTCAGTTGGCTGCCAAAGAACAGGGATTGCCCTTGATCCAACAGGAAGAAGACTGGTTTTTCCCGTTCTTCACGAAAGACCTTGGTGTGAGGCTTGCCGGACCGTGCTGTGACCCGCCAGTCAATGGTGCGGATATCATCGCCCGGCTGGTAGTTGCGGAATTCGTCAAAATCCATGCCCCGACCACGCAGACGGGAGGCATGCCCGCCACTTTGCTGGGCCTGGGCCGTTCCCTGCCGCAGGCTGGGCAGCCGGCGGGCGGAAACATGCAGTCGGGCCAGTTCCTCAAGGCTGGTGTAAGCGCCGCTCATCAAGCGTCCTCCGCTCAGGATACGGCAACTCGGGCCAGTAACTGGTCGATGATATGGTCGGTGGTGACGCCTTCGGCCTCCGCCTCGTAGCTGGGGATGATCCGGTGACGCAGCACATCGTGGGCGATGGCCTGCACATTGTCCGGACTGACGAAATCCTTGCCATTCAGCCAGGCATGGGCGCGGGCACAGCGATCCAAGGCAATGGTACCGCGGGGAGAGGCGCCGTAGTCGAGCCAGTTGCCCAGTTCTTCCCGGTAGGCGCCGGGACGGCGGGTGGCATCAATGAGTTGGACGATATAGTCCTCAACCGCCGGATCCATGTGCAGTTCCAGCACTGCGCGGCGAGCTGCAAAAATGGTTTCCTGAGCGATATGGGCTGGTGGCTGGATATCCTGATGCAGGGCTTCGCCACGGGCCAGCTGGAGAATAGCTTTTTCCGAAGCCATATCCGGATAGCTGATCCGCACATGCATCAGGAATCGGTCGAGCTGGGCTTCCGGTAAGGGATATGTGCCTTCCTGCTCAATTGGGTTCTGGGTTGCCATAACCATGAACAGTGATGGCAACTTGTGTGTGGTACCGCCGACGCTGACCTGTTGCTCAGCCATGGCTTCCAGCAGGGCGGACTGTACTTTGGCGGGCGCCCGGTTGATCTCATCTGCCAGCACCAGGTTATTGAAGACCGGTCCCTGCTGGAATCGGAAGCTGCCGTCTTCCGGGCGATAGATTTCGGTACCTGTGATGTCAGCTGGTAGCAGATCTGGCGTGAACTGGATGCGCTGGAATTCAGCCTCAAGCCCGCGGGCCAGATCTTTGATCGCTTTGGTCTTAGCGAGACCCGGCGCGCCTTCGACCAGCAGGTGGCCATCGGCGAGCAAAGCGATGAGCAGGCGTTCCAGTAAGTGCTCTTGGCCGATAATGACCTTGCCGAGGTAGTCGTTAAGTTGTTTCAGGGCTGTGAAGGGCGACATCGACATGCGTTTTCCTGTAAATGGTGCCTGTAGATGGTTGAAGCGCGGAATACCTTTTTAATGTGTCCCGCGGGCAGAATTTTCAAGTCTTAGCCATTTCTGACAACAGAATGACGGAAAAGTTCCATTTAGTGTACATAAGTCCCGCAAAAACCGCTGGCCATTGTTGCAGGCTATATAATTCTCTGTAGCGTGCCACTGATCAGGGATTGAGTTGTATGAGCCATCTGTACGCCGATAATAAACAGGAGTTTGTTGCTGCACTGGGCAAGGAGTTGTCCAGCACTGTTGCCAGTGAGCATGCTTCAAGTTTTACGGCCTTTCTGGACATTTTCTTTAATATCACGTCAATGGATGACCTGAAGTCATACCGTCAACGGGATCTTTCCGGTTGTACGCTGGCTTTCTGGCGGTTTCTTCAGGAACATGATTTCAAGACGCCCCGGGTGGATGTCTTCAATCCTGATCATGAGCACTATGGCTGGCATTCAACACATACCATTGTTCAGCTGGTGCATCCAGATATGCCCTTTATTGTTGATTCGCTGCGCATGCGACTGAATGAACGGGGCTCAACGATTCATCATATTCGTAATGGTGTCGCCCTTATCAACCGTGATGAGCAGCATCAGCTGATCTCCCTGGAGCCAACCAGCACCATTAATCATGATAATGGTTCGGCACGGCGTGAGGCGTTTGTCTATATCGAAGTGGATCGTCTGGAAAGCTCTGAAGAGCTGGATGCACTTCGGATGGATATGGAAGCCGTTTTAACGGATGTTAAGCTGGCGGTCAGCGGTTACCGACCCATCTGTGCCAAGGTCAAGGCGCTTGTGGAAGAGCTGTCGGCGATGCCGCAGAACGAGGAAGTCAGTGAAACCGTCGCCTATCTGATCTGGTTGCTGGATAACAAGTTTACCTTCCTGGCCTATGAGGAAGTGGAAGTTCGCAATGAGGATGGGCAGCGCCGGATCCGTAAGCCCATGGAATCCCGTATTGGGTTGTTGCGTCCGCGTCGTACTGATGAGAATACCAGTGATACCGCTGAACCTTATATCGACAGGGATTTCTTCACAGACAAGACCGTGCTGTCCTTTGGCAAGGCGGCTTTCCGGTCCAGTGTGCACCGTCCTGCTTACCCGGACTTTGTCATTATCAAGCGTTTTGATGAGCAGGGAAATGTGACCGGTGAGAGTCGGATAATGGGGCTTTATACATCACCGGTTTACAAAGAAAGCCCATGGCGTATACCTGTGCTGCGCCGGAAGATGGCGGCTATCACGGCACGTTCAGGGTTGGATCCCAGCACACATCATGGCAAGGAACTGGCTCAGATCCTTGAGGTGTTGCCCCGTGAAGAACTGTTCCAGATGCCATTGAAGCAGTTGTTTCACACTGCGATCGGTATCCTCAAGATTCAGGAGCGTAACCGGATTCGGGTGTTTATCCGTAAGGATCGTAATGGCCTGTTCTGCTCTGTGCTGGTGTTTGTGCCAAGGGAAGTCTATAGCACGGAACTCCGGCATCGCATGGAAGAAATTCTCTGTCGGCGACTCAATGCCATGGACAGTGAATTTACGACCTATTTTTCCGAGTCTACCTTGGCGCGAGTCCATTTTGTCTTACGTCTGGCACCCGCCGGTGAAGCCCAGATTAACCAACAGGTGATCACGGACGAAATCATTCGTGCAGCCAGTACCTGGGAAGATGAGTTTAAGGAAGCGGTTCTGGAAGCGCGTGGTGAGGTACTGGGTAACCGACTGGTCAACGATTTTGCCAAGGGATTTTCTGCGGGTTACAAGGAAGTCTTCAGTCCTCTGCTGGCGGTTGCGGATGTTGAGCACATACGTAAATTGAATGCCGATAACCCGCTGGCCATGAGCTTCCACCGGCCAATGGATCAGGATCATCGCCTGCACTTCAAGGTGTTCCATTTTGGTGAAGCCTTACCCTTGGCTGACCAGATTCCCATACTGGAAAATCTGGGGCTTAAGGTAGTGGGGGAATACCCTTATACCATCCGCAAATCGACGGGCGATTCGATATGGCTGCATGACTTTTCCCTGGATTTGTCCCAGGGATCTGAGGACGTTGATATTCAGAAAGTGGCCAGCCTGTTTCAGGAAGCCTTCCGTAAACTGTGGTACCGGCAGGCGGAAAATGACCAGTTTAACCGACTGGTGCTGGCAGCCGGCATGGAATGGCGCGAAGTGATGATGTTCCGTGCCTACGCCCGTTACCTGAAGCAGATTCGGTTCGGTTTCAGTCAGCATTACATCGCCGAAACGCTTTACAGCAATATTGCGATAACCCGCCAGTTGCTTGATTTGTTTAAAGCACGCTTTGATCCAGATCTTGAATTGGACCAATCTGAGCGTCAGGCGCGCGAAGAGTCGATTCGTCAGTCTATCTTTGAGGCACTGGAGCATGTCAGCGTCCTGAGTCAGGATCGTATATTAAGGCGTTTTGTGGATGTCATGTGTGCCACGTTGCGCACCAGCTTTTACTGCCAGGATGCTCAGGGTGAACCGCTGGACTACATGGCGCTTAAGTTCTCGCCCCAGGCTATTCCGGATATTCCCAAACCCGCACCGATGTTTGAGATCTTTGTGTATTCTCCGCGGGTTGAGGGAGTTCACCTCAGAGGTGGCAAGGTGGCACGGGGCGGCCTTCGCTGGTCAGACCGGGTGGAAGATTTTCGGACGGAAGTGCTGGGTCTGGTCAAGGCACAGCAGGTGAAGAACTCCGTCATTGTTCCCGTCGGCGCCAAAGGCGGTTTTGTTCCCAAACATCTGCCCTCAGGTGATCGTGACGCCATCATGGCGGAGGGGATTGCCTGCTACAAGATTTTCATCCAGGCCTTATTGGATGTCACGGATAACCTGGTGGATGGGAATGTGGTTTATCCCGACCGGGTCGTCCGACATGATGAGGATGATTACTATCTGGTCGTTGCCGCAGACAAGGGAACCGCGACATTCTCCGATATCGCCAACGGGATTGCGGAAAGTTATGGTTTCTGGCTCGGAGATGCCTTCGCGTCCGGTGGCAGTGCCGGCTATGACCATAAGAAAATGGGCATAACGGCCAAGGGCGCCTGGGTTTCCGTACAACGGCATTTCCGGGAGCAGGGCATCAACATCCAGAAAGATCGGGTCAGTGTCGTTGCCATAGGGGATATGAGCGGAGATGTATTCGGGAACGGCATGCTGCTTTCCCAGTCTCTCGCGCTGGTAGCGGCATTCAACCATCTGCATATTTTTGTGGATCCGAATCCAGATGCAGCGGCCTCCTGGCAGGAGCGGCAACGACTCTTTGATCTGCCCCGTTCCAGTTGGGAAGATTATGATAAGTCGCTGATATCAGCAGGTGGTGGTGTCTTTTCACGCAGCGCCAAGAGCATTGAAATCACACCGCAGATGCAAACCTGTTTTGGCATCAGTGCAAAGCGCCTGACACCGACGGAATTGATCAGTGCCATTCTGCGCGCGCCCATTGACCTTGTCTGGAATGGTGGCATTGGCACTTACGTTAAAGCCAGTGTTGAATCCCATGCAGACGCGGGTGATCGTGCCAATGACACCTTGCGTATCAACGGTGATGAGCTGAATTGCCGGATTGTCGGTGAAGGGGGTAACCTCGGGCTGACACAGTTGGGCCGGGTCGATTTCGCCCTTAAGGGCGGAAAAATGAATACGGATTTCATTGATAATGCCGGCGGGGTCGACTGCTCGGATCATGAGGTTAATATCAAAATTCTGCTCAATGAAGTCGTGGCTCGGGGGGATATGACTCGTAAGCAGCGGGATGTATTGCTGGAGTCTATGACGGAAGAAGTCTCCGATCTTGTTCTTGGCAATAACTATCGTCAGGCGCAGGCAATTTCTCTGGCCGAACTCGAAGCTCGGGAAAAGATGGAAGAATACAAGCGTTTCATTCATTACCTGGAGTCACAAGGCAAGCTGGATCGTGCGATTGAGTACCTGCCGGATGATGAAGGCTTGAATGAGCGTATAGCTGCGAATGCCGGCCTGACTCGCCCCGAGCTGTCAGTACTGATTTCCTACAGTAAGGCCGACTTGAAAGAACAGCTGGTGGACTCCCGTGTACCGGATGATGATTACCTGGCGCAGGCGGTAACAACGGCGTTCCCTGCCACGCTGGTCGATCAGTTTGGCGATGCTATCCAGAATCACCGCCTGCGGCGCGAAATTGTGGCTACTCAGGTTGCCAATAGCATCATCAATACCATGGGTATCACGTTCATAAACCGCATGCAGCAGTCGACAGGATCAAATGCCGCTGCCATTGCCAGAGCCTTTGTGATTGCCCGTGATATCTTTGGCATGGAAAACTACTGGCAGCAGATTGAACAACTGGATTATCAGCTGGATGCCACCTTGCAGCAGCGCATGATGATGGAGTTCCTGCGTTTACTTCGTCGCGCGACTCGCTGGTTGCTGCGTGTCGAAGTGCATGAACGACCGGCCCGTGAGGCTGTGGATTACTACGGTTCCCGCATTCAGACCTTGATGAAAGTGCACGATACGCTACTGAGTGGCGCCATGCGCAAGCGTTGGAAAGAAGGAGTTCTGGAATATACACAGCAGGGCGTTCCTGAGTCGCTGGCGCGGGTTATTGCTGGTCTCCGCCACATGTTTAGTTTCCTGTCGATTATTCAGGCCGCCGAACAGACCGGCCAGCCGCTGGAACGTGTTGCGGCTATGTTCTTTGCGGTTGGGGACAGGCTGGAGCTGAACTGGTTCTACCAGGAACTGAATCGGTTGGATGTGGGGAACCACTGGCAGTCACTGGCCCGTGAAAGTGTGCGGGATGAACTGTCTTTCCAACAGCGTTCTTTGACTGTTGCACTACTAAAAATGCAACATGCATCTGGTGATTTGCCTGCTCGTCTGGATAACTGGATCGGTGAGAATAAACCCTTGGTGGATCGCTGGATGGGTATTCTTGGCGAGCTTCAGACTGGCAGTAATAATGATGAGCTGGCCATGTATATGGTGGCTGCCCAGGAACTGGCGGTTTTATCCCAGAGCTGCGGTCAATAAATCAGTCAGGCATTCTGAATAGATAGGGTCGATGGTGTTACTGTTTTTATCGATACACCTTACTATTCAGGGCGCCGGCAGCACGTACTCTATATCGAAATGTTCTTATTTATGGCGAGCGTAGCCATATGTAATGGCGTCAGTCGGTTGAGTGGTGTTGACGCGTCATCCCAGCCATCCTCGTAGAAACCTGCAATGACAAAACCGGCCGCAATCTGACCTCCTATCTGGTCTTCCAGAGAATGCCCGAACCGGACAGCGGTATCGGATTTGATAATATCGGATAGCTGATCATCAGGAAGACTTGTCAGGTCTGAATACGGACTGGCGTATTTGGCATGAAACAGGTGGGCTAAGTTACCCCTTGTGGTTGGTAGCACCAATGTCCAATGATTTTCTCGAACATGCGTGCAGTCGTCAGCCTATGACGCTCTGTTAGAGCGCGCCGCCAAGCGAGGTAATGAGTCAT
>MUIA01000033.1 GCA_002084115.1 Oceanospirillales bacterium LUC14_002_19_P2
AAAAATCGAATTGTGGAGTTCGGCAGAGGTCAATTTTTTGCTTTGTTGTCATTGGTCGTTACGGGCTATCTGCAGCTGTGTGTATATTACCCGTTGATACTGGTTTCGCGACAGCCTCTATAGGCGCACGATCGCAACAGTTTCCTTCAAGGGGCAAGACGCGAGAGTATAGTGAGCAACCCCTGCCTTTGCCTACCTCTCAGAAAGCAAAGCCAAATAATGGTTCCATACAGCCACACAGCTAATTGAGGAGGGAACGTTACCCAAACTCATCCTGCAACCTAGACGAGCCTGCAGTAACGTTTCAGGGTAGATAGCTTATCGATTGAGTAGCCAGCCCAGGAGCCACGACGGGCATCTCCAAACCAACCACCATTGCCGTTGAGAAGATGGCTCCCTGGTCCGGCGCTTCCTGAACAAGGAGACCTGTTAGACGGCTGACTAGTGGCATATGTGATACCAGCAACCAGCAGCCACTATCGGGAATAGCTCCCAGTGCGGCATGAACAGGCGCATCCGGTGTCAATTGATCACAGCAGGTTATCGGTATATCCATAGCCGCCATACCAGCTTGCATCAGTTAAGCCGTTTGCTGTGCGCGAAGATAGGGACTGGCTAGAATGCCTGTAAATGGCAAGCCTGACATCTGTCTGGCAACTTCTGTAACCTGCCAGCGGCCATGCTCTGAGAGGAAACGGTTCCGATCAGCATTCGCGAAAGGAACCGCCTCACCATGACGCATGATATACAGCATCATCACATCATTCGTTCCGGTATTGCTCTACCGCCTCTGCATGATCCACTTTCGGCCAGTCCGTGAAGGGATAGGGTTTCTTATCACTATTAAACGTCAAAAAGCAGAGGATCTGATAGAGATAGCGATTTAAACCAATACTGAATTCCTGCAAGTTCAGATTCGGCTTTCCCGTGACCAGGCTAAACAACGCCTGAGCAACCGCAAGAAAAGCCACCAACATGATAGCCACCTGGCTGACCAGGTAAAAAACAACCATATAGAGTATCCGCAGCCAGAGCGACTCGGACATCAGATTTTTCAATTTTTCATCCATAGCACCACCAGCCTTCTCTCTGTTTGCACTCAATATGACGCTTCCGATAAACAATCTCAAGATTGCTTCAGAATAAACTCAACATCCGTCTTTTGCTCACGCAGCATCATGGTGCGGGCAATCTCAGCTATGTCATGACCGTTAAAGATAATTTCATAAAGTCCTGTAGCGATGGGCATGTAAACCCCCATTTCATCCGCCTTTTCTTTGACCAGCTTTAAGGTGTTGATACCCTCTGCCACCTGCCCCAACGCTTTCTCTGCAGCTTCCAGAGACTTGCCTTCACCCAAGGCATATCCTACCCGGAAATTGCGACTCAGGTTGGACGTACAGGTCACAATCAGGTCGCCGACACCGGCCAACCCAAGAAACGTCATGGGGTTCGCGCCCATCGTCACGGCAAATCGCCCCATTTCAGCCAGCGCGCGGGTGATCAATAAACTCTTGGTGTTCTCCCCCATGCCCAAGGCTTCCGCAAGCCCTGACACTATCGCATAGATATTCTTCAGGGCCCCACCCAATTCCACACCATACCGATCATGGTTAGCGTACACTCGGAAATAGTCGCAATGGAGGACTTCCTGGACGGTTTGGCAAAGCTCATCATCTTCACAGGCAATCACTGTGGCCGTGATACATTTTGCCATGATTTCCTTGGCCAGATTCGGACCGCTCAGTACACCGATACGCGTGCCCGGCAACTCTTCATGCAGAATCTCACTCATCAGGTCGAAGGTTTCGGCTTCAACCCCTTTAGTGGTCGAGACCAGCAACTTACCATCCACAAGGCCTCTCATGTTACGCACAACCTCGCGAAACGCCTTACTCGGTATGGCAACAAAAACCAGATCACTGCCTTCCAGGGCAAAGGCAAGGTCTGATGTGGCAACCACATCCTGGTTAATCGTAAATCCGGGCAGATAACGCTCATTGACGTGAGTTGTGTTCATGGCCTCTGCCTGTTCAGCAGAACGCATCCACTGCCGGACATGGTTACCCTTTGTCGCACTGATATCTGCCAGGGCAGTACCAAAGCTACCACCACCCACCACGGTAATCCGACGTTTTTTCGTTGCTCTATTCTGCTCTGTCATGCACTGTTACAGCTATTTTGTTCAATAACGACATGATACTTGATTGAAGTATCAAAGAGCGAGCTATTACCTTGTTTTTTTATATGTGGGGATAGACAGTTTTGTGATGATACTTTTTGCAAAGAGCCTTTGCATACGACACGCACCAGAGAAAGTTGCTGATTCAACAGTTGTTAACATTAAAGTCAGCTTAAAAGACCACAAGAAATCATTCTATAAATGAACAACTATAAGAAACACAAAGTCAGTAAAGATAAACCTAGAATCTAGGTCAGCTAAGTTACCCCTGATGGTTGGTTGACCTATACTCCCTGAACCATCCGGCTATCAGGGGATGACTGTTATGAATTCCAGGCTCTTTCAAAATTTCATTGATGCGATTTCGTTATTAACTGTC
>MUIA01000201.1 GCA_002084115.1 Oceanospirillales bacterium LUC14_002_19_P2
ACCGGTTGCGGTTGTTTTGCCAAAAGAGGACAGAAGGTAGTCAGAGTACAGCTCAATCAGATCGTGTTTCATACCGGCAATAATGCCGTATTTTCAGTCTTGTGCGTAACTTGAGTGACTCATAAATCGTTCGGTAGCTTTCTGGGGCATCAGGAAATTTAACGGTATGGCTGCTGATATCCTTGAGAGGGATACATTCAATCGGTGCAGTTTCAGCCACTGCCGTCACCGAAGGTGACCAACAGCCTCCCCACTTCATCAGCAATGCCGACAGCCAGCTTTCCTGAGTTTCTTCAAGCTGTAGCAGCGCGGATAATTCTGCCACGGTTTTACCATACTTCTCAGCCACAACGGCGGCCTGATCGGCGGTTTCAACACTGCCATCAATATCCGCAGCTTCCAGCATTTCCGCCAACAGTGATCGATAACCACCAACGGCATGAAACAAAAAGCTTTCCCGGCATGCCTCACCTTCAACAGGCAAGGCATTAGTGGCCAGCAGGGACTCCCAGTGATCAAGATTTAAACGGGCCATATACAATTTCTGATTGGTTCTGGCCCGCACAGACTGCTTCATGCCTGTTTTTTCTTCTTGGTCTGTTTTTCCTGCCAGCGGCCATCTTCAAAATGTGCCTGCCAGCCAGTAGATTTACCATCCACTTCAGTCATGACATATTGCTGACCAGTCTTACGGCTAAACCGGATAATACTGGGATTACCATCAGGATCAGCAGCAGGCGCATCCAAAAGAAAATGGTACTTGCTGTCGATCGCCTTGCGGTGAGGGATCAACTCACTCACAAGCGGCGCACGGGTTTCCCGGTTTTTCGGGAATTGGCTAGCCGCAAGGAAGAGGCCTGAGGCACCATCACGCAGGATATAGGTATCATCAACTTTGATACAGCGTAGCTCCGGCATGGGCACAGGATCCATTTTTGGCGGTGCTGGCTGGCCATTTTTCAGCAGTTTGCGGGTATTACTGCACTCACTGTTGGTACAACCAAAATACTTGCCAAACCGACCGCTTTTCAGCTGCATTTCAGAGCCACACTTGTCACATTCAAGCGTGGGACCTTCATAGCCCTTGATCTTGAACTGCCCCTGCTCAATTTCATAGCCGTCACAGTCCGGATTATTACCGCAAATATGCAGTTTGCGCTGTTCATCAATGAGGTAGCTGTCCATCGCAGTGCCACACTTGCCACAACGATGTTTGGCCCGTAGTGCGTTGACTTCGGCATTCTCATCGTCAGCATTGATGGCTTCTTCACCAGGGACCAGGTTGATGGTGGTCTTGCAACGCTCCTTGGGCGGTAACGTATAACCTGAGCATCCCAGAAATACACCGGTACTCGCCGTACGAATCTGCATATGACGGCCACAGGCCGGACACTCAATGGCAGTCAGAACTGGCTCATTGGCACGCATACCATCTTCGGTACGCTCCGCCTGCTCCAGCTTTTGCTTAAATTCCGAATAAAAATTATCGAGCAGCTGTTTCCATTCCGCCCGCGATTCCGCCACCTCATCCAGGCTCTCTTCCATCTTGGCAGTAAAGCTGTAATCCAGAAGATCGTGAAAATTCTCTACCAGACGGTCTGTGACGATATCGCCAATTTTCTCCGCATAGAAGCGTCGATTCTTCAGAGATACATAACCACGATCCTGAATCGTGGAAATAATGGATGCATAAGTCGATGGTCGGCCAATGCCCCGCTTTTCAAGCTCCCTGACCAGTGCCGCTTCGGAGAAGCGCGCAGGTGGACGGGTAAACAGCTGACGAGGATCGAGCTTATTCAGATTCAGAGACTGCTGAGGCTGAATATCTGGCAAAATAACATCTTCGCCTTTTTTGGACATCGGCGGAAGAACACGGGTAAAACCATCAAACTTCAGTGTGCGGCCCTTGGTTTTCAGCTCAAACTGCCCCGCCTCTACGGTAATACTGGTGCTCAGATACCGTGCCGGCACCATCTGGCAGGCTACAAACTGCCGCCAGATTAAGTCATACAAACGCTCCGCATCTTTTTCCAGCCCAGACAATGTACCCGGTGATGCATTGACATCAGAAGGACGTATCGCCTCGTGCGCTTCCTGCGCACCGTCCTTGCTGGAATAGATATTGGGATCATCCGGCAGGTAATCCTTACCAAAGCGACCACTAATATAATCACGCGCCGTTGTCACCGCTTCACTACTCAAATTCGTAGAATCGGTTCGCATATAGGTAATATGCCCCGCCTCATAGAGGCGCTGAGCCATCGTCATGGTCTTCTTAACACTGAATCCCAGTCGTGTACTGGCTGCCTGCTGAAGGGTAGAGGTAATAAATGGCGCCGGCGCTTTGGTGGTTGTCGGCTTATCGTCCCGTGAACGTACGGAGTAGCCTGCTGACTTCAAAAATGCGAGTGCAGCATCCGTTTGCGCTTTACTGACGGGCCGGAAGATTTCAGCATTTTCTTTCGTGACTTGGAATCTCGCAGCATCGCCACCGTCAGTCGCGAGATCTGCATACACTTCCCAGAACTCTTCAGGGACAAATTTTCTGATTTCACGTTCGCGCTCAACAATCAGGCGAACGGCAACAGACTGAACACGACCAGCAGAAAGACCACGGGCAATTTTTGCCCACAGTAATGGCGATACCATATATCCAACAACACGATCCAGAAACCGCCGTGCCTGTTGCGCATTGACGCGATCAATATTCAGCCGACCCGGAGTCTGGAAGGCTTCATTAATCGCGCTTTTGGTAATTTCATTAAACGTGACACGACGATAGTCAGCTACGTCGGGACCAATGGTCTCCTGCAGGTGCCAGGCAATAGCCTCTCCCTCGCGGTCCAAATCCGTTGCGAGATAAACAGTTTCAGCAGCCTGGGCAAGGCGCCGCAGTTCGTCGACCACTTTTTCCTTGCCGGGCAGCACTTCGTAGTGCGCATTCCAACCGTTATCAGGATCAATGCCCATCCGGCCGATCAGTTGCTCGCGCGCCTTCTGCTTCTTGTGCTTCTCTTTCTGTTCAGGCGTCATTTTGCGGGTTTCAGCCGCCGCCTTCGCCCGCGCTTTCGGATCAACAGGCGTGCGAGAACCACTGCCACTGACCGGAAGATCCCTGATATGGCCGACACTGGATTTGACGATATAGTCTTTACCCAGGTACTTGTTGATGGTTTTCGCCTTGGCGGGCGACTCCACAATGACCAGTGATTTACCCATACTGTTTTTCACATCCTGTTGCGGGTTCCTGTCTCTCGGTTCAGATCGGGACAGGGGAGCTATGCAGATCGCGTCAATATATAAGGTTTAACATACGCCGGATCAAGAAAGCGAGCCAGGTTACTGATTCAAATAGTATTTTCTCTGTTCTACCAACAGAGTGCCCCCTAAAGATACCCCTACCAAATCTTCTAAGTGATACCCTCTTCACCGCCCGAATGCAAACACTGTTAAAACCGAATCTAGTGAATCAAACCGAGATGCGCCAATAACAGCACGGATTGAAACACTGACATATCACTCATCCCCTGTCATTTACAGCCATAGTCAAACGGATTATCGGACAGAAAAAATAGATAGTGATATAGAAAAAAGAGACAATGCAATACATCACCCCCAACTTACAGCGACCCTTTTTCGGCGGAAAACTCTACTCTATTTATCAGGGTAAAAACAACAGACCCCGGCAAAAGGTTACCGGGGTCTGATTCATTTCACACGATCAATCCGCGCCTTACACGCGCTCAATTACCGTGGCAATACCCTGCCCCAGACCGATACACATGGTTGCCAGGCCCAACGTACCGCCCTTCCACTCCAGCACATTCAACAGCGTGCCGGTGATTCGTGCGCCGGAACAACCCAGCGGGTGACCCAGTGCAATCGCACCACCATTGAGGTTGACACGATCTTCGATCTTATCAAGCAACTTGAGATCCTTGGCAACGGGCAACGCCTGCGCCGCAAACGCTTCATTCAACTCAAAGTAATCGATATCGTCGATGGACAAGCCTGCACGCTTGAGCGCCTTCTTGGTTGCCGGTACAGGACCATAACCCATGATCGCAGCTTCACAACCCGCAACTGCCATGGAACGAATCCTGGCACGGATATTCAGCCCTGCCGCCTGCGCCCGCTCTGCAGACATCACCAGCAACGCTGCAGCGCCATCTGACAACGCTGAAGAGGAACCCGCAGTCACTGTCCCGCCTTTCGGGTCAAACACAGGCTTGAGACTGCTCATCGCTTCCAGCGTTGCGTCCTGACGAATAACTTCATCAATGTCACACATGACCTTGAAGCCATTGGCATCGTGCCCCTCAATGGGCACAATTTCATTTTTCCAGCGACCTTCCACTGTGGCTTCCCAGGCTTTTTTGTGGGAACGCAGTGCGAATTCATCCTGCTGCTGACGGTTAATACCGTGCATACGACCCAACATTTCAGCCGTCAGGCCCATCATGTTCGATGCCTTGGCGTAGTGCTTGGAACCTTCCGGGTTCAGGTCAATACCGTGATCCATTTTGACGTGGCCCATGTGCTCTACACCACCGACCACAAACACATCACCGTTACCGGTAGCGATGCCCATGGCCGCCGTATGCAGTGCCTGCATGGATGAGCCACACAGACGGTTAACGGTCTGTGCTGCCACTTCACGGGGCAGATCTGCCAGCATCGCGATATTACGGGCGATGTTCATGCCCTGCTCTTTGGTCTGGTTTACACAGCCCCAGATCACATCTTCTGTTTCGCGGGTGTTCCAGTTCGGGTTGCGTGCCTTGAGGGCCTCAACCAGCTCGGCAGACAGCTTTTCTGCCCGAACATTACGAAACTGTCCATTTCTGGACTTACCCATCGGCGTGCGGACCGCATCGACGATCACCGCATCTCTCGGATTCAGACTCATGTCGTTTGCTCCTGAATTCTTATCAGGCCCGGTACAGACCGGGCCAGGCGTTATCTGTTACGGAATATCCGGAATAACCTTAAAAGAAGGTTTTCCCTTCAGCGGCCATTTTCCGGAGTCCTTCTGTTGCCTGGTACAGCGGTCCGAGGTCCGCATACTTGTCAGCCAGGGCAACAAACTCAGCAACACCCATCTCATCGATATAACACAGCGCACCACCGCGGAATGGCGGGAAGCCAATGCCGAAGATGAGACCCATGTCAGCATCCGCTGCAGTCTGGACTATGCCGTCTTCCAGGCAGCGAACCACTTCCAGACACATCGGGATCATCATACGTGCAATGATTTCATCGGTTTCAAAGTCACGACGATTGCCACATACCGGGGCAATCAGCTCGTAAGCGCTTTCATCGACGACTTTCTTTGGCTTGCCACGCTTATCGGTTTCATACTTGTAGAAACCAAGATTATTCTTCTGACCCAGACGGTTGTTTTCGAACATCACGTCAACCGCGCTCTTGAAGTCACGCTTCATGCGGTCAGGGAAGCCGTCTGCCATAACGCCTTCAGCATGCACACCGGTATCAATACCGACGACATCCATCAGGTAAGCAGGACCCATCGGCCAGCCAAAGCGCTCCATGACCTTATCAACCTGCTGGAAGTCAGCACCGTCACGCAGCAGTCCGGCAAAGCCGCCGAAATAAGGGAAGAGGACACGGTTTACCAGGAAGCCCGGGCAGTCATTCACGACAACCGGCGTCTTACCCATAGCCTTGGCATAGCTGACCACAGTGGCAATGGTTTCTTCACTGGTCTTCTCACCACGAATAACTTCCACCAGCGGCATCATGTGCACGGGGTTAAAGAAGTGCATCCCACAGAAGTTTTCTGGGCGATCCAGCGCTTCTGACAGCGTATTGATGGAGATTGTTGAAGTGTTAGACGTCAGGATTGCATCATCACGAACCTGCTTTTCAGCCTCGGCCAGAACGGCATGCTTGACCTTAACGTTTTCAACAACAGCTTCGACGATAACGTCAACTTCCTTGAAGTCACCGTAAGACAGAGTAGGAACAATGCGATTGAGGGTATCCCCCATCTTCGCCGCATCCATCTTCTTACGCTCAACCCGCTTGGTCAGCAGCTTCTTCGCCTCATTCAGACCCAGATCAATACCGGCCTGATTGATATCTTTCATGATAATCGGCGTGCCCTTGTAGGCAGACTGATAAGCAATACCACCGCCCATGATACCGGCACCAAGCACAGCAGCCTGTTTAACAGGCTTGGCTTTTTTCTCGTAAGCCTTGGCCGTTTTCTTCAGCGCCTGATCATTCAGGAACAGACCGATCAGGTTACTGGCAACGGAAGTCTTAGCCATTTTAACGAAGCCTTTTGCTTCAATTTCAATAGCTTGGTCACGTTTCTTGCCAGCATGCTTCTGCATGACCTTGATGGCTTCTACCGGCGCCGGATAGTTAGGGCCCGCCTTACCGGCGACAAAACCGATGGCAGAGTTAAACGCCATCATCTGCTCCATGGGAGGCAGCTTGACCGCATCCAGCTTTTCCTGACGCTTGGCCTTATAGTCCAGCTCACCGGCACCGGCGCGCGTGACCAGATCAATGGCCGCTTCCAGCAGTTGTTCAGGCTCAACGACCGCGTCCACTGCACCGACTTTCAGCGCGGCATCTGCACGGTTCTCGTTGCCCATGCAGATCCACTCAATGGCATTGTCCGCACCCACAACGCGGGACAGACGAACCGTTCCTCCGAAGCCCGGGAACAGTCCCAGCTTAACTTCCGGTAAACCCACCTTGGCTTTGGTGGACATCACCCGGTAGTCAGACGACAGACACATTTCAAATCCGCCACCCAGAGCCATACCGTTGATGGCCGTGACCGTTGGTACGGACAAGTCTTCAAAGTTGCTGAATACGGCATTCGCTTTCAGTACCCAGCCCATCAGTTCTTCTTCAGGCAGGGCAAAAGTATCGGTAAATTCAGTGATATCGGCACCGACGATAAAGACGTCCTTGGAACTGGTGACAACCACACCCTTAACATCACTGCTGGCCCTGATGGCATCAGTAGCTTCATGCAGTTCTTTCAGGGTGGTCTGGTTGAACTTGTTGACGGACTCCCCTTGCAGGTCAAAATTCAGCTGAGCAATGCCATCATCCAGCAACGTGACGGTGATGGCCTGACCTTCGTAAATCATGAACGTTTCTCCACGTTTGTGCGACACTCTAGGCCTGTACAACAACCCGCTGCAGCCGAGGTCCGCACCGAGCATTGAAGGATTTTTTCACTGCCATTCCCTGGCTACCTGTTCGTGTTCTGACAAAGAGCCGTATGCAATTCATACGGCCGTTTGAATCCGGTGTGAAACCTTCACGGAAAAGCTACGTAATGTCAAGGGTGATTTAGGTATTTACCGACATTCTCAGAAATAACAACCGAACAGAATGCCCTGCAAAATAGCAGCTCTATTCAAGGGCTAATGCATCATTGTTATTAACGATCAAGACTCAGAGATAGGTATCTCGAAGTGAAGTAAGAACCGCATGAAGCTGATCAACGGTGTTCTTATCGCCCCGCTCATCCCACAAAGCCACCACACTCATTTGCCGGATGGTAATCTGGACAACACCGGATGGGAGTTGTTCCAGTAATCCAGCAATAGCCTGATGGTTCAGGGCATCCGGTAATAACCAGACATGATTTGTCTTATGCTGAAGAACAATAGGCACATGAATATTCAAAGAGCGTTCGGTTGGCAAAACATACTCCATCCAGTGGACCTCCGGATCGCAGGCATCCGGGAGCTTCTCTAAATCCTTGCACTCACTGACGTTCATTTTTTTTGTGAAGGCTGCCTGACGAAATGCCATCTGCTGACGCTCACGCTTCGATGGCATCAGCCACATCAGATTCCCTGCAATCACCGCCAAAATCAGTAAAACTATGAGCCAGATCATACACTTTTCAGCATTTTGTTTTAGTATGTTGATGTAAGTCTGCCTGCATGTCTCGGTTTCGGGCAAGGCCTGCCGGCAAAATCGGGCGGATAGACATCAGGAACAGCCTCTTTACGAACCGGAAAAGGAACATACAATGAGCCTGTACAAGCACGTTCTGGTAGCTGTCGACCTGACCGAGGAAGCTGATGAAGTGCTGAACAAGGCCCAGGCCATCGCCGAAGCCAATGACGCCCGGCTGACCCTGGTCCATGTCGTGGAACCCCTCAGTGTCGCCTACGGCAGCGATATCCCCCTCGACCTGACCACCCTGCAGGATGAGATCACCCAGCAAGCCCGCGAGCGTATCAACAAACTGGCTGGCAAGATCAATATCGAAAAAGGCGATCAGCATGTGGTATACGGTCGCCCCGAACGGGAAGTGCATCGCATTGCCGAAGAACATGATATTGATCTGATTGTCGTTGGCAGTCATGGTCGACATGGATTGGCGCTGATCCTGGGATCAACATCCACCAGCATTCTCCACGGCGCTACCTGTGATGTGCTGGCCGTTCGCGTTGGCAAATAACCCCCGCATTGCTTAAAAACAGGGTAGTCATCCAATGACTACCCTGTTCTCTTGACTACACTTCCCCCTGCCCGTTTCACTTCAACGAAGGTTAATCTCCCTATGAAGAAACCTGTGCGTGTCGCAGTTACCGGCGCAGCGGGAAGCATCAGCCGAGCCCTGCTCTTCAGGATCGCCGCCGGCGACATGTTTGGTAACGACCAGCCGGTTTATCTCCAATTGATCGAAGTCCCCCAGGCCATTGATGCACTTCGGGGCATCGCCATGGAGCTGGAAGACTGCGCCTATCCATTGATGCATTCGATCAGTCTGCATGACAACCCAGACAGCGGTTTTTCCGGCGCCCACTATGCGATTCTCATCGGCGCCAAACCCCGCGTTCAGGGCATGGAGCGTAGTGACTTACTGACGGCAAATGCCGAGATATTTTCCGTACAGGGCCAGGCGATCAATCGCTACGCCAACCCGGATGTCAGAGTGGTGGTAGTCGGCAACCCAGCCAACACCAATGCGTTAATTGCCTGCAGCAACGCCCCCGACTTGAGCCCGACGCAATTCAGCGCGCTGACACGTCTGGATCACAACCGCGCGGTCGGCATTCTGGCCAGCAAAAAATCCTGCAACCCACAGGATATTCGGAAAGTCATCATCTGGGGCAATCATTCGCCCACCATGTACCCTGACCTCCACCATGCCATGATGCATGGAAACCCAGTCATGCCTCAGATTGATACAGAGTGGTATCGAAACACCTACATTCCCCGTATTCAAAAGCGAGGGGCTGAAATCATTCAGGTGTGCGGGCATTCAAGCACCTCTTCTGCGGCACAAGCCATTATCGACCATATGCACGACTGGGTGCACGGCACGCGACAGAACGACTATGTCAGCATGAGTGTGATGAGTGATGGTAGCTATGATGTCGAGAAAGGGATTTTCTTCTCCTACCCAGTACGATGCAATTATGGCCGGTACCAGATCATTAACGGCCTGACACTGAATGACCTTTCAAGTAATTATTTCAAAATCACAGAACAGGAACTGCTGGAAGAAAGGGATGCCATCAGACACCTTATTCCTGCTGAATTTCTGCAAAAACTTGAATCGCAACCTGCTCAGACTGCCAACGAAAACGCGCCTGAACACTATCTTGGCCCAAGAAAAATCAACGATCGGATTTAAATCAAACAATTGGCCCGATCCATACGGGCCAATTTATCTCAAGTGGGAATGTATATTGATCAGCCTTCTTTTTTATTTTGAGTCGCAGAAAACTTGAGCCGCTCCATTAATTGGCCCGCAGCATTCAGTAAGCGGTACTTTGACAACATGATATCGAATTCATGCCTGACAAATGTTTTTCTGGCTTGATACAGCTCCGTCGCCGTATTCAACACATCCACCAGGGTACGCTGCCCCAGATCAAACTGCTTGGTGTAAGCATTCAGCGTTTTAATACTGTTATTAACATGTTCCTGTAAATAGGGCTTTTGCTGTGTTAATGACTCATACAGATACCAGGCTTGCTTGAGTTCCAACACGAGCCGTCTATGCGTTTTCTGCGTTTCTGCAAGGATTAACTGCGCCTGCGATGCAGCCTGCCCTACCAGTGCCTGATCAGCACCGCCCCGGTACAAATTGTACGAGATGCTCAATTTAACCACAGAGCTTTCATCATGTCCGGTCACACCGTCCGCATCACGGGTTCTCTGATGGGTAAATTCAACATTCACACTGGGATAATAAACACTCAGGCTAGCCTGATACGCAGCATCTGCACTGTTGACCTGTTCCTGCGAGGCTCGCATCAAAGGGTGCACTTCCAGTTGGTTCATGGCTTGATCCATCGTCTTAAACCCAAGCTTAAATACCTTCGGCATTAACAATTTATCCGCCTTACGATTAACTACTGAAATGTAACTACTCAGCGCTCTGTCCAATTCACTTTTCGCACCGACGACAAACGCCCTGGATTGAGAAGTTCGACCGCTAATCTGAGCCAGGTCCGATTCACTCGCCAACCCCTGATTAAACAAGCTCGTGATCTGTTTTTTGGTTTTTTCATGCAGATCTCGGTTATTCTCTGCCAGCTCAAGCTGTTTCTTCTTCTCAAGAACGCCGATATAAACTTCAGCCACCTTCAGAGCAATAGATCCCTGCGTATTAAGCGACTCATATTCTCTGGCTTTCGCCCCGTGGTCATACTGCTCCATACGACGAACAGTTTCGAATCCCTTAAACACATTTTGCCGGACAATAAGCGACGATTCATTTCGCTCTATATTGTCTTTATCATTACCATTACTCCGAGTACTGGGACTATCTTTTCGCTGAACCCCAATAGCGGCACTGAGATCCATGGTCGGATACAGACCGGCTTCACTCTGGTCAGCTTTGAGGCTTTCGGTATTCGCACGGCTTTTGGCGGCAAGAATATCAGGGTGTTCTTTCAGGGTAATAAGTATCACTTCCTCCAACGTTGACGCATTGGAAGATGCAATCCAGGCTGATATCAGCCAGATCGACATATCACGTATTATTAAGCGCCTGTTAAACATACGGATTCCCTGAAGTGCAGAACGCTTACCCCTATTGACTCAAACGCCACACATGTCACTAGCGAAAATGAATAAATACCTAAAACAAATATCGGTTAATTAGCGTTTCCTTTTATCGTTCCGTCAGCGCCACTTTTCTGGCTCTCAGAATCGGTTTCATTAAATATTCCAAAACCGTTTTCTTACCCGTCATGATATCGACTTCCGCCTGCATCCCAGGAATGATGGGTAGTTGTTTTTCATTAGTACCAAAATAGGACTTTTCCGTTCTGACTTGAGCCAGGTAGTAATAACTACCGTCTTCTTCCTCAAGGGCATCCGGACTGACATGAACAACCTCCCCCGTCAGCCCCCCATAAACAGTAAAATCATAGGCCGTAAATCTGACCATGGCTTTCAGTTCCTGCCGCATAAAAGCGATATCTTTTGCCGGCACCTTGACTTCAACCAGCAAGGAATCATCCACCGGAATGATATCGACCAGTTCCATGCCGGGATCTACGACACCACCGATCGTATTGATATGAATTTTCTTTACTACGCCATCAACAGGAGACCGGACAATCGTTCTGGCCACCCGGTCTTTCAACGAATTCCGATTAACCGTTAATTGCGCTAACTTCAGCTCAGCCGTTTTGAGCTCATCAATAGCTTTTTCGCGAAATTGTAAGCCAAGTTCCTTTCGCTTACCCTGAGCCTGACTCCATGCGGCTTCAAGCTTTGGAATGGAGTGCCGCGCATCTGCCAACTGACTTTCAATCTCACTGACCTTCTGCTCCAACCGCAACAACTGAACCTTGGAAACAACCCCTTCATCAGCCATCGGTTTCGTGAGGTCATACTCCTTTTTCATCAACGCATAGCTTTTTTCAAGGTGCGAATGCTTCGCCTTGATTGACTCGAGTTCCTGGTAAATTTTGGCGACTTCCTGCTCCGCAATCATCAATCCCTGATCCAGGGTACGCTTGCGGCTATCATAAAAATCGCGTTCACGATGGATATATTCGAGATAGCCGCTCAACGCCTCGGGAAAATTAAGACTTTCACCATTCACTTCCGCCTCAAGGCGGACCACTTTGGCAAACTCACTGAAATATTCCAGTTCATTCTCGCGAAACTTGGCAGAGAAATGGACATCATCCAGCTGTAAAAGGGGTTGGCCAGCATAAACCTGATCACCGTCTTTCACGTAGATTTTTTTAATAATGCCCCCTTCCAGATTTTCTACGATCTGAACTCGAGACGATGGAATCACCGTGCCTGCACCGCGTGTAATTTCATCCAGCTCAGCATATGAAGCCCACGTCAGGGCTATTACGATCAATGCAGTACCGGTAATACTGACAAAGACCGTTACATAAGATGAATCCTGAAGGGACACATCGATAGATTCCGACTTAAACTCGCTCTCTTCCGATCGGGAGAAAAAGTTTTTGATGGCCCGCGGATTCTTTGCCAGGCGCTTAACCACGTCGACAGGAAGCATCACCAGCCTGAGACCCCATACCTTCAGCCGCGTTGCTGTACCCACAATCATCTGACCTAACTTATCTAATAGTGTGCTCATGGTTATCAGACTAACTGATGACAATTTTCCCGTGTTTTAACGCTTCCATGACCTGACCTTTCGGACCATCCGCAACGATTCGCCCCCGATCAATGACAATCAGACGGTCGACCAAGTCCAGTAATGACATCCGATGTGTCACGAGTACGAGTGTTTTATTGCTGCAATACGTTTGCAGCTGCTCCTTGATCAGCTGCTCAGACTTGTGATCCATCGAACTGGTAGGCTCATCGAGCACCATAATGGAAGGGTCATGCATAAACGCTCGGGCAACCGCGATCGCCTGCCGCTGACCGCCCGACAGGTTCGCACCACGCTCTGTGACCGGCATATCCATCCCTTCCGGATGAATGTTGGTGAAGTCTGTGACGCCCGCCATATTGGCCGCCCTGACAACGGTTTCGTCGTCAACTGCGCCTGCACCCAATGTGATATTTTCCCGGACAGTGCCATAAAACAGGTTAATATCCTGAGGCACACAGCCTACGGCCTTACGCAGAGCTATCGGGTCAATAAGCGTCACATCCAACCCATCAAGGCGGATCAAACCACTACTCGGCGGATAGAGGCCCAGTAACATTTTTCCGAGGGTCGATTTTCCTGAGCCAATGCGACCGATGATCCCAACCTTTTCACCGGCCTTGATGGAAAGCGTAATGTCTTCCAGGGTATTTAGCTTCTGATCCGGATAGGTGAAGGTCACCTGTTCCAGCTCCAGATCCCCCGTAATATTATCAAGATTGACATACTGCCTGTCCGGACTGCGCCTCTTGGGCATATTCATGATATTGTCCAGCCCAGCCAACGCCGTTTTGGACTGGTAAAAACGCGTCAAAAGGCTAACCAACTGCGACATAGGCGCCATACTGCGACCAGCCAACATATTGCAGGCAATCAGTGCCCCCATAGACAGTGTGTGATCAGCAATGAGATAAACACCTGTTGCGATCAAAACGACTGTGCTGCATTGCTGGATAAAGCCCGCTACCATTGACGTAGAGTGGCTCAGCATCTTGCTCTTGACGCCCCATTTGGCCAAAAAACCAATATGTTTTTCCCATTTATGCTGAATTTTGGATTCCGCGCCATATAGCTGAATGGTTTCCAAACCAATCAGGCTCTCAATCAGCGTGGCATTCTTTGCCGAAGAGGAACGGTAGGTTTTTTCGATGGAATTACGCAAGGCTGGCTGGATGATCAGGCAATAGGAAACAATCAATACCATTGCCACAAGGGGGATCACTACCAGCCAGCCGCCGAGAATACCAATGACGGTCAGAATAATGATGGCACAGGGTATATCGATTAGACTGGCGATGGTTGATGACGCGATAAAATCCCGAATGCTTTCAAAATCCTGCATACTTCTGGCAAACGAGCCCACGGAGCTGGGCCTCGATGTCATTTCCAGTCCAAGAACCTGACTCATGATTCTGGACGACAGGATAATATCAGCCTTCTTTCCGGCCTTATCGAGCGCATAAAAGCGCAGCCATTTGACCAAAAAATCAAAACCAAAGGCAATCAGGACACCGGTTACCAGCACCCAGAGCGTTTCAAAGGCATTATTGGGCACAACCCGGTCATAAACATTCATGACAAAGATCGGACTGACGATCGCCAGGAAATTGATCATAATTGAGGTCAGCAGCACACTTTTATATAACGGCAATGAGACCGTGAGCGCACTCCAGAACCAATGTTTGCCATTGTCATCCAGTACAGAGGGTGATCGCTCATCAAACCGGTGCTTCTGTTTGAGCAACAACATGACACCGAGATATTCTTCAGCGAGCCGCTCAAACTCGATATCCTGGACATCCTCACTAACCGACGGAATCACCAGGCTGGCCATCTGCTCCTGGTGATTGATGTCCATCAGTACGCAGGCCTGGCCATTTCTTAGCAGTAATACCGCCGGGCAGGCCAAACGAGGAATATCGAGCAGTTTCTTTCGGATCTGCCGCGTGACAAAGCCAGTCTGTTCAGCGGCCCGGTTAAACAGGTCGACACTGAACGGTTCATCCGCCATCGGCAAGCCTGCCGTAATGGCCTCCAAACTGTCAGCTTTGTCATAGAGTCGACAAATTTTGACCAGGCAAAGCAATAACGGGTCAGCAAACCGTTCTTGATCGGCGGTAGCGGCTTGTTGGGGTGAAGACGAATCCATGGAAAAACCTGTAGCAACAGTTCAACTATGACTGCGTTCCTTCTATTAATCAGAGTAAACAAGTTT
>MUIA01000032.1 GCA_002084115.1 Oceanospirillales bacterium LUC14_002_19_P2
ATATGACTCATTACCTCGCTTGGCGGCGCGCTCTAACAGAGCGTCATAGGCTGACGACTGCACGCATGTTCGAGAAAATCATTGGACATTGGTGCTAGCAACCACAAGGGGTAACTTAGCCTCATAGGCCAGCTGGCTGGCCTCCATGACTTTCGCACGGGTCGTGTATTTCTGGTAGGTAGTGACAGCAAACGCCGAAACCACGCCCATCACGAAGAGCACGATCATGGCTTCGACAAGACTGATCCCCTGGATTGAATGCTGTCCTTTATTCACGCTGGTACTGGCCCATGAGAAACGGCCCCTAATATGTTGAGTTTAGGCGTATTTAACGTGCCGGAGCGCTTGAGGGATGCCGGGGAATATAAAATATTCAATAAAATCAGAAGATTATAAGGTTTGTTCGTTGTTTTTCTGGTAACTCATTGTTTTTAAAAATATTTATTTTTTCATAGGGCGGGGCGGTGAACCCGTATCGGGAGAATGGGTCAGATAAGTAGGGCTAAACGGGTAATACTATGATTTCCCAATTGGAAAATGCGCTGAGTTTGGGATAATAAAGAGTTACCCTATGACTCTGGGCGGACGATGGCATGGGTTCACGGGCTGTGGCAGGTCAGGTACGAGGTGTCGGCGTTTTGAAGATCCGGGGTAGACTGAAGTGAATGGTCTGGCCCAGAGAACTGGTTATTGATTCTTGAATGGTGGGAGAGTTACATGGCTCGTGGTGTTAACAAGGTTATCCTGATAGGCAATCTCGGTGGCGATCCGGAAGTCCGCTACACGCCCAATGGCAGTGCGGTCTGCAACCTGAGTCTGGCGACCAGTGAATCCTGGAAGGATCGCCAGACCGGCCAGCCGGTCGAGCGGACCGAGTGGCACCGGATCGTGGTATTTGGCAAGCTGGCGGAGATTGCAGAACAGTTCCTGCGCAAAGGCTCCAAAGTGTATATCGAAGGCAAGCTTCAGACCCGCAAGTGGCAGGATCAGCAGGGCCAGGATCGCTACACCACCGAAATCGTGGTGGATATCAATGGTCAGCTGCAGATGCTGGATGGCCGTCAGGACGGCATGGGCGGT
The DNA here is from genome assembly GCA_002084115.1 of Oceanospirillales bacterium LUC14_002_19_P2. Lineage (GTDB taxonomy): Bacteria > Pseudomonadota > Gammaproteobacteria > Pseudomonadales > Endozoicomonadaceae > Kistimonas. The sequence continues at coordinate 1,081 of MUIA01000032.1, forward strand.
GGTGATTACCAGCAGCAGAGTGCGCCTCGTCAGCAGCAGTCTTATCAGCAGCCCAAACAGCAGCAGGGTGGCTTTGGTGGTCAGCCCCAGCAGCAGGCGCCGCAACAGGCTCCCCAGGCTCAGCCGCAATCAGCGCCGGCCGGCGGTTTTGATGATTTTGATGATGATATCCCGTTCTAAACGGCTATCGGATCACCGGTTTTTAATGACCGCATAAGAAAAGGGCTTCGGCCCTTTTTTTGTGTCATGGCGATCACTGGTGCGGTTTCCCGTTACGGGTTATTGCTGACAGGGGATTGGCAGGGCATTAATATAAGTCAACAGTCTGGCTTCAAGGTTTTTTTAAACTTTAAACTTTAAACTCTCTTTTGTCTTCTGAATTTCCCCATAATTTTTATGAACAGCATCGAACCCTCCTACTTTGAGGCGCGTTCGCCTCTCGCTATGGCCGAGCTGGCGCAAAACGTCGCAATTGGCAAGGCTGAGAAAGCGTTATACAAGACCTTCGTTCTGGCAATCATGGCCGGTGTGTTTATCTCCCTGGCTGGTATGTTTTATACCATCGTCTCCACCGGTTCCCATGGTCCGAATGCGTTGCCTTACGGCATCTCCAAGCTGATTGGCGGTATCTCTTTCAGTATGGGATTGATGCTGGTGGTCATGTGTGGCGCTGAGCTGTTTACCAGCAGCACCATGATCTCCATTCCCTGTGCATCTGGCCGCATGCCGTTTTCTGCCATGGTCCGCAACTGGTGTGTGGTTTACCTGGGTAACTTCGTCGGCTCCATCGTTATGGTGTCGATGATTATTTATACCGGCCAGTGGCTGGGCGCCCATGGCCAAGTCGGTGCTTCTGCCATGTACATTGCTGATGCCAAGATGGGACACAGTTTCGGTCAGGCACTGGTGCTGGGCATTATGTGTAACATCATGGTCTGCCTGAGTGTCTGGATGAGCTACAGCGCCCGCAGCGCCAGTGGCAAGATGCTGGCCATGATCCTACCCGTTGCCGCGTTTATTGCCGCAGGTTTTGAGCACTCCATCGCCAACATGTATCTGCTGCCGATGGGCTGGATGGTGCACAATCTTGGCGATGCTGCGTTCTGGCAGGGTATCGGCATGACCCCGGCGGATTTCCCGCATATCACCCTGCACAATATGATCTTCAACAACATCATTCCTGCGACCATCGGCAACATTATTGGCGGCGGTATCCTGGTCGGTTTGAGCAACTGGTTTGTATTCCTCAGAAAACACTGAGTTTGATACGTTGCATTGATGCTGTTTGAAAACCGGCCATAGTGGCCGGTTTGCTTATTCATCTTTCCGGCTTATACACAGGACTTCTTTTCATCACTATAGTGGACCCCAAAAACTGGACAGTCAGCTAAGTTAAGTTTTCTGGTTGCAATATGACCCTCAGGAGGGAGTCATGGCAGCAAAAAGAAAACGGCATGCCCCGGAATTCAAGGCACAGG